>CAKZKZ010000679.1 GCA_937124495.1 uncultured Dokdonia sp.
ATACAAAAGAAAAGAAAATCACAAAAGAATTTACTGTCAACCCAGATGCTCGTTTAAAAATAGACAATAGTTATGGAGATGTAAATATTACTTCTTGGAACGAAAACAAAACGGTTATTGAAGTTTTTATCAAAACCAATGGGAATGATGAAGAGAGAGTACAAGACAAACTAGATGATATTAATGTAGAGTTTAACGGTAATGCTGGTTTGGTAAGTGCTACTACAAAATTTGACAGAGGCGGAGGACGCTCTTGGTGGAAGAGTTGGAAAAACAGTAATGTGAATATGGAAATACGGTATGAGATAAAAGTCCCCGTAACAAATGATATTGACATTAGTAATGATTACGGTGGAGTCTCTATTAATGAAATACAAGGAAATGCAAACATCAATTGTGATTATGGGCAATTGACTATTGGAAAACTACTTGGAGATAATAATAACTTAAATTTTGATTATACAAACAATGCTACCATTGAGTATATGAAAAGTGGTCGTATTACTGCAGATTACTCTAGTTTCAATCTAGAAAGTGCTGAAAAAATAGCATTAAATGCAGATTATTCAAAGAGTGAATTTGGAACTGTTAATGACCTCAACTATGTGTGTGACTATGGAAAGTTAAAAATAGAAACTGTAGGAGAGCTTATAGGAAGAGGCGATCACCTTACAGCCACATTAGGAACGGTTCAAGGGAATGTCAACCTGAATACAAATTATGGATCTGTACGTATTAATGAACTAAGTGCTACTGCTGGCAATGTAGTGGTCCAAAGCGATTATACAGGTATTAAATTAGGCTATAATAGTGCTTATACATTTACATTTAATATCTACCTAGAATATGCTGGACTTAGCGGTCAAGATGATTTAGAAATTGTCAAAAAACGCATTGAATCTTCTGACAAATATTACGGAGGATACCACGGAGATGCTAATAGTCAAAATAACATAAATATCAACTCTGAATACGGAGGAGTTACATTCACAAAATTATAAATAAATCAATCTTAAAATCAAATAGTATGAAAAAAGTAATCACAATCTGTCTCGTTTTAATAAGTGCAGTACAAGTACAAGCACAATGGTGGGGCAAAGGAGTTAAAGGAAATGGCAATGTAACGACCATCACAAGATCAGTTGGGGACTATGATGAGATAAGTGTAGGAGGTTCTTTTGATGTAGAGTTAGTAGCTGGTAAAGAAGGTACAATCACTATTGAAGGAGAAAGCAATCTATTAGAATACATTGTTACAGAAGTAAGAGGAAATGCCCTTAAAATTAAAGTAGAAAATAACAAGAATATCCGCAAAACTAAGAAGATCAAAATCACAGTTCCTTTTCAAGATATAAGCAGAGTATCACTTGCAGGTTCTGGAGATGTCTGGAATAAAGACGTTATTAAAGCAACTAATTTTAGAACATCTGTTGCAGGATCTGGAGATCTTACACTACAACTAGATGTAAGCTCTGTAGATGCAAGTGTTGCGGGTTCTGGGGATCTTACATTAAAAGGAAATAGTAGAGAGATAGAAGCTAGCGTAGCTGGTTCTGGAGAGGTACACGCAAAAGAATTAAGAGCAGATAACGCAATTGTTAGTGTTGCAGGTTCTGGAGATGTAGCTATCTATTGTAGCAAAAGTATTAGAGCACGTGTAAGTGGTTCTGGAGATATCGAATATTACGGAAATCCAGACAAACAAGACACCAAGGTTTCTGGTTCTGGGAAAATTAAAATGAATTAAGAAGTCCTTACATATCTTATAAAAAAATGCTCTCCAGAAGGAGGGCATTTTTTTTATGGTTATAAACATAAAATAGCAATATATAACTCATTTAACATAAGTCATCAATACCAAGGCTATTCCGCATGAAAGAAAAAACATCTAAAATTGTTTAGCAAGCTAGATTATTATCTGAAACACAAGGTGCTAAAGCTGATCTTTGCCCTCCCTCACCAATAGAATCATTACCATCAAATTCATCTCGAGTTTTTGGCATTTTACTTTTATCTACACCTCCATAAATATGCATAGATTGAAATCTAGAAATAATAGACTTATTAAAAGATATTTTTTTTAAAGAGTTTTTTTTCATAATAAAAAGTATGTATAATTAATAAAAAATTCTATCATAAAAAAGAGGCAGTAAAACTGCCTCTTCGTATGATTTTATATATAAAACAGTTGCTTATACTTGTATATCTATAATACCGCCAGTAATTGTAATAATATCTCCATCGGCATTCATCATAGGTCCACTAAATGTTCCTGTAATCACCGTTCCATCATTTTGAGTAATCTCATTCACAAACTGAGGATTTCCACTTAACACAGGTGTAAAAGTCACACCATCTATTGTTAATACCACATTTTGAATCACGTTTTCTCCTGTTTGTAATAATACAACTGTAAATTGAAACGTATCATTCACATCAATATCGGTGGCTGTCACCTCAAAAGTTGAACCATTAATAGGAGCTTCTGCCACATTAAAGTTTTTGAATTCTTCATCTATGGTCATTCTCACTGGGCCATCATCTTCTGGAATAGAACAATCGCCTAGTTCATCTACAATAGCTTGTAAACTTCCGTCAGCATCACCACAGGCAATGATTTGTTCCTGTAATGCCATTGAATAATCTCCACAAGCTTCTGTATAAGCTTCTTCATCTGTAATATCTGCCATATTAAATACCTCTAATGCTTCGGCAGTGTTTTCTTGAGCTGCAATACATTCAGGATCTGTTGGCTCTGTATCATCTGCGCACGATAAAAAATTTATTACACTCGCTGCTTGATCTCCAAAATCATTACAAATAGCTGTTCTATTTTCTAGTGCCGCAATATAAGCTAAACAAAGTGCTTCTTCTGTTTCATCTGTAGCATCATCTCTTGCTATGTCAGCCTGTACAACAGCAATCTGTGCTTGAACACATGGATTTGACTCTGTACAATCTCCTATAGTATCTAATAATTGTTGAAACTCAGCAGTATCATCACAATTAGCAATAGCAGTTAATAAGGCAACTTCTAAAATTTGACAGGCTTCAACGACAGTTGCATTACCTGCGATATTATTTGTATTTGTAAAGCCTGTTCTTCCTAATGAGACTATTAGTTCTGCATCTTCACAAGGCACTACTGGTACAGCTATGTCTTCGGAAGTACTCCCATTTCCAGTCGTAAAGAATTCTCCTTCTAATTGCTCATCATCACAAGAAACAAAGGCTAAAGCTGTAAATAATAAAAGTAAAGGTAGATAGTAGGATATTTTTTTCATGCTAAATGTAGGTTTGTAAACTTCTAACGCAAACATAAGTAAAATATTCTACTCTGTTTTATTAAAATGTTTCAATGTAAGGAGGAAACCTTCTTATATATGCTTTCGCGAAAGCGTACCCCAGAAAATAAACCCTTACTTTTTACTCTCTTTAGGAACCCTCTTTAATAATAAAATTCCAATAGCAAAAAATAAAATTAAGAAGACAATAGAGTATCGCATACTCCCTGTGATTTGCTCAACAAAGCCATAGAGAAACATTCCTATAATAATTCCTATCTTCTCTGCTACATCGTAAAAACTAAAATAAGAGGTAGTATCTTCTGTTTCTGGAAGGAATTTTGAATAGGTAGATCTTGATAAGGATTGTATCCCTCCCATCACCAACCCTACAAAAGCAGCTGTTGCATAAAACTGCACAGGTGTATAAATAAAATAAGCATACCCACATATTAAGATCCAGATGATATTAAGAATGATCAGTGTTTTAATATTTCCGATGCTGGCTGAAAGCTTAGAAGTGAGTATAGCTCCTAATACGGCGACAAGCTGAATCAATAATATACTTACAATAAGTCCAGTGGTACGTTCACTATCGCTCCCCCACTCTAATTCTTGTTCTCCAAAATAAGCCGCAGCTAACATTACTGTTTGTACCGCCATACTGTACACAAAAAAGGCTATTAAATATTTCTTAAGTCGTTTTTGATCTCCTAAATCATTCCAAATACTTTTTAACTCTGTGAATCCTTGAAAAACAACTGCCTTGGTCAAAACACCATCTGCTTTATTTCCTTTTGGCAAGTAGGCATACGTATATTGACTAAAACCAATCCACCAGACTCCTGTAAGTATAAATGACAATCTTGTTGGAAAACCTTCATCTTCAAAACCAAAAGTATCATAAAACAAAATCATACTTAAACACACAAGAAGTAATAACACACTTCCGATATATCCCATTGAATATCCTTTTGCACTGATACTATCATGTTGATGTGGATGGGCTATATCCGGCAAATATGAATTATAGAACACAATACTTCCCCAAAAACCAACAAGTCCTAACATATAGGATAAAAGACTTATGTAGATATGGTCTAGATCAAACCAGTATAGACTAATTGTAGAAAGCGCTCCTATATAACAGAACAGCTTCAAAAAAAACTTTTTGTTTCCTATATAATCGGCAATTCCAGAAAGGATGGGGGATATAATGGCTACAATTAAAAAAGCGATTGCTGTTGTATAAAAAATAAGCGGACTACGCTTGATCATCATACCAAAAACTTCAATCTTTTCGATATTTTCAGCTCTAAACAATGCACCATAGAACAATGGAAATATTGCTGATGCTATGACCAAGCTATATACTGAGTTTGCCCAATCATAAAATGCCCAAGCATTTAAAAGTTTCTTGTCTCCTTTTTGTAACAGTGTCTTCATACCACTAAAATAAGAAAGCTACGTGATTGCGTAGCTTTCTTATAGATATATTATTCTTAAATCTTTATTGAAGTCATTTAAACAACTTCAATTACTTAAATGTAGTCACTCCAAACTTTGCTGCTTCTTGCTTAGCAAAAGGTGCTTTTGCGGTAAGATTTGCAATTCGAGTATCATTAGATGGGTGTGTGCTTAATATTTGTGGTGGTGCTTGTCCTCCACTATTTGCTTTCATACGTCTCCATAAATTTGCTGCTTCATCTGGATTATATCCTGCAATAGCTGCGATCACAATTCCAATTTCATCTGCTTGTGTTTCGTGAGAACGGCTAAAAGGCAACATTCCTCCTACTTGTGAGGCTAAACCATAGGCTTGCATCCAAGTCGCTTGTTGTTCTTGACTTTGCCCAGCAACTCCAGCTCCAACAGCAACTCCAACAGCACCTATCTGCTGTAATTGTGCAGCACTCATACGTTGTGCACCATGATCTGCTAGTGCATGCGCTAACTCATGTCCCATTACCATAGCCAGTCCTGTCTCTGTTTGAGTAATAGGTAAGATTCCTGTATACACAACAATTTTTCCACCTGGCATCGCCCAAGCATTTACAGCTTCATCATCTACCAAATTATATTCCCATCTGTAATCTTTAAGATATCCTGGTTCTCCTAATGACGTAAGGTAACGTTCTGCAGCAACTCTAATTTTTTCTCCTACATTCTTCACCATATTTGCATCAGCAGTTCCCGTAAGTACTTTGTTTTCGGATAGAAATTGATCATACTGCTGAAAAGCCATCGGAAATAACTGATCATTATTTACAAAATTCAGCATTTTCTTCCCTGTAAAAGGGCTTGTTTTACAAGCACATACCAGAACGACAGTTAATACTAACGTACATAATTGCTTTGTTTTCATAGTCATAAATTTTAATACCGCAAAGTTACAAATTATCTACATCACCAGAAATATGGAATTCTGTAAAACCCTTGCGTACGACAAAAGAACATGTTTTACCGTCGTAGTGTACACTTTCAAAGGATACTTTTCTATTATCTAAACTCAATATCTTTAATCATAAAAAGATAATCCTCTCAAATGAATTTTGTACGTATCATAAGGTGCAATATAACTCCCTCTCTTATGTTGTTGTATGATCCAGATTAAGATAGCAAGTCCAACTTTCTACTGTTTATAAGAATCGAATTAAACCTACAATGCTATAGTTATTTATTGATAATAATCATTTCAAAATGTCATTTTAGAATAGTTTTAACGACAAAAAAATCGATAAACCGTATTTTTACAAAAAAAGAAAAAGTTATGATAAAACAATGTGCACTTGCTTTATTTACATTACTATTAGTAAGCTGTAATGGAAAAGCTCAAGAAAAAGAGCCTGAAGTATTTCCTGTTCAAAAGACAGATGTTGAATGGAAGGCTGAGTTAACGGCAGATCAGTATTATGTCTTACGTCAAGAAGGTACTGAGCGACCATTTTCTAGTGAATTGAATAAAAACTATGCAAACGGAACCTATAAATGTGCTGGTTGTGGTATTGCATTGTTTGAAGGAAAACATAAATTTGATAGTGGTACAGGTTGGCCAAGTTTTGATCGTCCAGTAGAAGGTAATGTTACCTATTCTTCAGATCGTAAATTAGGATATACCAGAACAGAGGAGCATTGTGCAAACTGTGGAGGACATTTGGGACATGTATTTAGTGATGGACCAAGAAATACAACAGGTAAACGTCACTGTATTAATGGTGATGCTTTAGTATTTGAACCACAAGGATAATACTAAAAGTTAATTGATTATTTAAGTACCAATTAATAATTGTTTAAAAAGATTTCCGCTTTCGCGAAAATAATATCATTATGAAAAAATACCCTATAGACAAAACGGATGCCGAATGGCTAGAACTATTAGGTCCTGAGCGTTATGCTATTCTAAGACAAAAAGGCACCGAACGTCCATTTACTGGAACCTATAATCTACATGCAGAAGATGGCGCTTATAATTGTGGAGCCTGTAATGCACAATTATTTGAAAGTGCTAACAAATTTGATAGTGGATGTGGATGGCCAAGTTTTGATGCTTCCATAGAAGGTACCGTAGAATATATAAGAGATAGTACACATGGTATGATACGCACTGAGATATTATGTGCTAACTGTGGTTCTCACTTAGGTCATGTTTTTAATGATGGCCCTACAGAAACTGGACAGCGATACTGTGTAAACTCAGCTAGTATCAATTTTAAAGGATAATTATTTTTTAAATAAATCACAGATTAGAATCTTGAAAAAACACTTCGAGTTTTAGTTTTAAGATATGGTGTTTAATATGTATTTTCGCACTGTAAAATAGACCATAAAAAATCTAACTATGAGCAAGTATGATGTTATCGTTTTAGGGACTGGCCCTGGCGGATATGTAGCAGCTATTAGAGCTTCTCAACTGGGGTTAAAAACTGCAGTTGTAGAAAAAGAAAGCCTTGGAGGTGTATGTTTAAATTGGGGATGTATCCCTACAAAAGCATTACTTAAAAGTGCCCAAGTTTTTGAATACCTTAAACATGCTGAAGATTACGGTCTTAAAGTAGAAAACGCAGACAAAGACTTTGCGGCCGTTGTAAAACGTAGCCGTGGTGTTGCAGAAGGAATGAGCAAAGGTGTTCAATTCCTGATGAAAAAAAACAAAATAGATGTGATCGAAGGCTATGGAAACCTAAAGCCTGGCAAGAAAATAGATGTTGACGGTAAAGAGT
>CAKZKZ010000680.1 GCA_937124495.1 uncultured Dokdonia sp.
CATAATATTATCATTTTTTGTGATGAAGTTTACCGAGAGTTAGAACACAATCCTTCATTTGCGCTCCCTGCTTTTGCAGATGCTTATGAAAATGGAGTTTCAGTAGGTGTTATGTCCAAAGCGTATGGTTTACCTGGATTAAGAATAGGCTGGTTAGCTACACAAAACAAAGCAATTTCAGAAAAAGTCGAGATTCTTAAAGAGTATACAACCATTTGTAATGCTGGCCCAAGTGAATTTTTAGCAAGTGTTGCATTAAGAAACAGACACACTATTTTAGATAAAAATCTTAAAATCATACAACATAATTTACCGCTTTACGATGCTTTTTTCGCAAAATATGAAACCTTATTTTCGTGGTACAAACCTAATGCAGGACCCATTGCTTTTGTAAAAATGCTTTTTGATACGAATGATATGGCGTTTGCTGAAAAAGCGATGAAAGAAAAAAGTATTTTATTACTTCCTGGCGGTGTCTATGATTTTAACGGCTATTTCAGAATAGGGTTTGGTAGACGAAAAATACCTGAAGCTTTAGAGCAATTTGAAGCTTTTGTATTAGAAAATTTAGTGACCAAATGATACAGCTAACATATGAATGCATTTAAAACACTTAGTAAAGAATGACTAATCCTCCCCTACTCACAAAACCCCTTTCCAATTCCTTGTTCAGATTGTATTTACTACAGTAGGTTGCTTATAACACCTAACCTATTTTATAGAAAACCTTAGTCACAATTAAAAAAATGAAGAACATTCCATTCATAGTCATCTTTTCAATATTATTTTTAGGATGTACTTCGCCAAAGAATAGTAGTGAGCATAAAACAACATCGAATGTTGACATCGAGTTCATAGATTACTTATTTAAAGAATATAGCGGGAATACACCAAGCGCAAGCATTATCGTCATAAAAGAGGGAGAAATTGAGTTTGCCAAAAGTTATGGATATGCACATGTAGAAAATAAAATACAGGCAACACCAAAGACCAACTATCGAATTGCCTCTGTAACCAAACAGTTCACAGCAACAGCAATCATGATTTTGGTACATCAAGGCAAACTAGCTTACGAAACAAAGCTTACTGATATATTTCCAGAATTCCCTAAATATGGTAAAAACATTTCCATAAGACAGCTCTTAACACATCGTTCAGGTTTAGTAAGATACAATCGTTTTATTGAGGAAGGTAGCACGCAACAAATGTTAGACAAAGACGTCTTACAAGGGCTTTTAAAAACCGATAGCACCTATTTCCCTCCCAACACAAAATATGCCTATAGTAATACGGGGTATGCCGTTCTAGCGCAAGTGATTGAAAAAGTATCTGGAAGCTCATTTGCAGATTTTATGGAAAAGGAAATCTTTCAACCCTTGGAAATGACCCATTCTACAATTCTTGAAGGAGACAAGCACATTAAAAATAGAGCCTACGGTTACATTGTTAAAGACACGTTAATAACGGCCAAAGATCAAAGTATGACAAGTGCGATTCAGGGAGATGGTGGCGTGTATTCTTCTATTTTAGATTATTACAAATGGGACAAGGCATTATATACTGATCAACTGATTCCTCAAGCAGCATTAGATCCTGCTTTTTATAATTATGATGAAAACGGAAAATCCAATAAAAATGGGTACGGATATGGTTGGTCCGTCAATTACTACAAAGGAACTAAGATTTTGCAACACGGCGGATCCTCAACTGGTTTTGGAAGTCATGTGATTAGAATACCAAGTGAGAATATTTCTGTAGCCATCTTTACCAATCGAAATAAAAGAGGACAAGAATTACCCAATAGAGCAAAGGCGCTAATAAGTCATTTTACAAATGGAAAATTTCAAATGCCCTTTGAGATTGTTCTAGAAAAGGAAATAGCGACACATGGAATTAATAAAGGAATTCAAGTTTACAACAAAATTAAAACAGATACTCTAAACTATTCTATATCCGAGGGTGCGCTCTTCAATTTTGGAATAAGCTACATTAATGCCAATAAAAACAAGGAAGCGTTACCGCTTTTTTCAGCTTTAGAAAGTGATTATCCAGATTATTTCGGTGGTTATTACGGAAGTGCGATCATCTATCAGAAAGAAAATAATATTGAAAAGGCAGTAGAATATTACCGAAAAACAATAGAACATAGTATTGAAAAACAAAAATGGGCTTCAGATCATTCTCAAAAAATGATTGAGGAACTTTTAGAATGAAAAGGTGCTTAGCAAAATGTGTAAAGAAAGCCAAATAGAATATTTCGCGAAAGCGGCATGATCCTTTTGGTTTTCAAAATAAATAAAATATAGTATCTTAATTTTTATTTTAGCACACTATAAATAAGAAGTTTACTTCTATAAAAAAGACTTATTCTAATTTAAAAAAACATCATTTTACTATGTCCATCAACTATTCATTTGGTCTTCCGCTTAAACATAACTTTGCAGAATACACCTACTACCAAGGATTATTTCTTCCTCACGAAATTGATAGAATACTCAACTTTTGGGATGACGATAAAACAATAAAAGCGACGGTTGACGGAAAAGAGAACCCTGACGATGAACTACGGAAAAGTTCTGTGATGTTTATTGATAATACCAAAGAGAATGATTGGATTTATAAAAAATTAGCAGGCCTTGCTATTACCTGTAATAATGAACGGTATTGGTTTGATTTATTAGGTTTTCACCAAGAGTTACAATTAACAAGATATTCAGAAGGAGATTTCTTTGAGTGGCATTTGGATTTTGGGGCGGGAGCCATTTCTGCCAGAAAACTAAGCATGACCATTCAGCTATCAGATTCAGATGAGTATGAAGGTGGAGATTTACAATTTATGATCAATCAAAAAATAGTAAATGCGCCTAGAAAGAAAGGAACCATCATCATTTTTCCATCCTTTATTATTCATCGCGTAACGCCTATTACAAAAGGAACGCGTCAATCTATTGTGGGTTGGGTTTCAGGACCTCCCTATAGATAGGATGTTGCTATCCCCTTTTTACGCTTTCGCGAAAGCGAACACTACCTATTGTGAATCCAATGTACAAATAGCATTTCATTTTTAGGTAAAATCACTACGAACTAGAACCTTATAGTATGTTTTAGTATTTTAGAGGCATACTGATATGAGCAGGTTGTGTGCTTCATAAATGTATAAGTTATTAGAAAATTTAAAAAAGAACATACAATGAATAAACTGATATACATAGCCCTACTCCTACTCATTGTTTCTTGTAATAGCGATGATAATTCATCTGAAAATCAAATATCTACACTAACTTCCTTAGAGAGTCAAATTGGATTGTCCTATGCCGAAAGTATCGATGCTTGGAACGAATTAAAAACCAACAATGGTACTTCATATAGGTATCAAACAACATTTAGTTCATTTACTGGATTTGGTAGTGTAACAGAGCTTACAGTGACTAATGACGTAGTCACGACAAGAGTTTATCAAGAATTCTCTACAGATGAAGTCACTGGCGAGCAACAAATAATCGATTCATATACCGAAACAGGCTCTCAACTTGGGAATAATGCAAAAGGTGCCACCCCATTAACCATTGACCAATTATATGCTTCTTGTGCTGCGGAATCCTTAATCGTTGACGCAACCGCAAATACCATCTATTTTCAAACTGCTGTTAACGGACTCATGACATTGTGTGGATTTGTACCCGATTTTTGTGCTGATGATTGTTATGAAGGAATAAGGATAGATTCTTTTGATTGGGTGAATGAATAGACTATACAA
>CAKZKZ010000681.1 GCA_937124495.1 uncultured Dokdonia sp.
ATCCTCATTCAATGGGCGCTTGGAGTTCAGGTTCTAAAACGCATGTAGCTACAATGACAGAAGGAGATTTTAGAAATAACGAAAAATCTGTAACCATTGTTAATGCAACAGATGTTAAAATAGAACATGTAGATACAAACGGTAACATTACAATTTTAAAAGCTTCTACTCCATTATTAGCTGGTGAAATTATTGACGCTACAGTAATGAGTAAAAAAGCTTTATTAGCATTTTTAGACACAGAAATAAAGGATGCAAAAGAAAATAACATTTTGTTTTCTTTACATATGAAAGCAACAATGATGAAGGTTTCTGACCCTATCATTTTTGGACATGCTGTACGTGTATTTTTTGCTCCTGTATTTGAAAAATATCAAGATGTATTCGAAGAAATAGGTGTTGATGTAAATAATGGTTTTGGAGATTTAGTTGCTAAAATCCAAGAATTACCAGAAGCACAACGTACAGAAATAGAAAATGCAATCACAACTTGTTATACAGAACGTCCAAGTGTAGCTATGGTAAATTCTGACAAAGGAATTACTAACTTACACGTTCCTAGTGATGTCATTATAGATGCATCTATGCCAGCTATGATTCGTACGTCTGGTAAAATGTGGAATACTGCTGGAGAATTACAAGACACAAAAGCTGTCATTCCCGATAGTAGTTATGCCGGGATATACCAAGAGACTTTTGATTTCTGTAAAAAACACGGTGCTTTTGATCCTACAACGATGGGAACTGTTCCTAATGTTGGCCTTATGGCTCAAAAAGCTGAGGAATACGGATCTCACGATAAAACATTTGAAATTGAGAATGACGGAACCGTAGCCGTTATTGATGACCAAGGAAACACACTTTTAGAACACCCAGTTTCAACAGGTGACATCTGGAGAATGTGTCAAGTAAAAGATGCTCCTATCCAGGATTGGGTAAAACTAGCTGTAAAAAGAGCACAAGCTACTCAAACACCTGCTATTTTCTGGTTAGATAAAAATAGAGCACATGATGCGCAGTTAATAGAAAAAGTAAACGTATACCTTAAAGATCACGATACAGAAGGCCTTGATATTCAAATCATGTCTCCTGTAAAAGCGACACGTTATACATTAGAGCGAATCAAAAAAGGAGAAGATACTATTTCTGTAACAGGAAATGTATTGAGAGATTATAATACAGACCTCTTCCCTATTTTAGAATTAGGTACTAGTGCAAAAATGCTATCTATCGTACCTCTTATGAATGGTGGTGGATTGTTTGAAACGGGTGCTGGTGGGTCTGCTCCAAAACATATTCAACAATTCTTAAAAGAAGGTCACCTACGTTGGGACTCTCTTGGAGAATTTTTAGCACTTGCCGTATCTTTAGAACATACTTCTGAGGCAACTAATAACAAACGTGCTGGTGTTCTTGCTGAAGCACTTGATGAGGCTACTATAAAATTCTTAGCAAATAAGAAGTCTCCATCTCGTAAAGTAAATGAATTGGACAACAGAGGAAGTCACTTTTATCTTGCTATGTATTGGGCTCAAGAGCTTGCGTCTCAGGATGTAGACCAAGATATTAAAAATGAGTTTGCTCCATTAGCAAGAGCTATGGAAACACAAGAGCAAACCATTATAGATGAGCTAAATAATGCGCAAGGATCACCTATGGACATCGGAGGTTATTACCACGTAGACAGCAAAAAAACGACTGCTGCAATGAGACCTAGTGCTACATTTAATACTATTATTGGCGCATAGTACGCTTTCGCGAAAGCGTATACAGCAACATTAATATATATTATAAAAAAACGAGTGCTATAACTGCACTCGTTTTTTCATTCTAACCTTAACCTAACTAAACTAAAATCTTTATTTCTTTAAAACCCTCTTGGTGACTTCTCCTATATCTGTTTTGATTACTAAGAAATACATCCCATTTGCGAATCGAGAAATATCTATAGATGCTGTTTGATTGTTTGCTTCTCTAGACAAGATCGCTCTTCCCTGTACATCATACATTTTCACACTTTGTATCATAGAAGTAGCTTCAATCGTGATAACCGTATCACTTGGATTTGGATATAAGCTAACTACCTGCTCTGTTAAAAACTCATCTACAGAAAGCGTTTCAAATGTAGTATTTGCAGTATTTGTAGTAATTGGAAAATTAAAATCAAAGTAAATATCTGCATCTGCTGCTACAAAATCTGATGTCACCAAGTCACTATTCGTCCTGATTTTAAGTAATATATTACCATGTCCTCCAGAAGAGAGAT
>CAKZKZ010000682.1 GCA_937124495.1 uncultured Dokdonia sp.
ATACGATACAAAATTCCGCTCTACATTAATTGGCGATAATACAAGAGTTTATAAAGGTGGTTCTTGGAGCGCTAGAGCATATTGGTTAGATCCTGCGCAACGTCGTTTCTTACCACAAGGAATGGCTACAGATGATATCGGGTTTAGATGTGCTATGTCACGTGTAGGTTCAAAATCAAAAACTGGAAAAAGAGCTAGATAAATATAGCTTCGATTATAATTTAAAAAAGCCCTCTTGTAGGGCTTTTTTAATACCATATAGTATGAGTATAGAACAATTACATCATCTCTTTTTAGAAAGCACTGGGATATGTACAGACACACGAAAACTAAAAAAAGATCAATTATACTTTGCCTTAAAAGGAGATAATTTTAATGGAAATAATTTTGCAGAAAAAGCATCAAATCAAGGAGCATCATACGTTATTGTAGATGAAGACCAAGGAGATGTAAGTAATATGATTTTGGTTGAAGATGTATTACAAACTCTTCAAAAACTTGCAACTTACCATAGAGACTTTTTAAATATCCCCATCATTGCACTTACAGGCAGTAATGGAAAAACAACCACGAAAGAGCTTATCAATGCTGTGTTATCCCAGAAATACACAACCACAGCCACCGTTGGAAACCTCAACAATCATATTGGAGTCCCTCTTACGCTATTATCTATGACCAAAGATACCGAGATAGGTATCGTTGAAATGGGAGCAAATCACCAAGGAGAGATTGCTGCTTTGAGCGAAATTGCCAAACCAAACTTTGGTTACATCACTAATTTCGGGAAAGCCCATTTGGAAGGTTTTGGAGGTATAGAAGGTGTAATTAAAGGAAAAAGTGAACTGTATACATACATTCACAAAACTAATGGGATTGCTTTTGTAAATAAAGAAGATCCTATACAAATAAAACAATCTTCAGGATTACAGATAAAAACATTTGCCCCTTCTAATGCAGATTACAGTATTGCTTTTAAAGAAGCAACGCCTTATGTACATATCGATTTTAATAATTTCACCATACAGACTCAATTAACAGGAGCTTACAATGCCTTAAATATTGCAGCAGCTATTGCGATGGGATGTTATTTTTCCGTAGATTCTCAAGCCATAAAAAAAGGTATAGAAAACTACATCCCCGCTAATAATAGATCTCAAATTATAAAAAAAGAAAATAATATCACTATTATTTTGGATGCCTATAATGCGAATCCTACAAGCATGGAAGCCGCTCTAGACAACTTAAGCAAACAATCTTCAAACTATAAAATAGCATTTTTAGGAGATATGTTTGAAGTGGGAGAAACGACTAAAGAAGAACACCAACATATTCTTACACATACACATTTGCTTCATATTGACCAAGTATATGCTGTAGGCCCCACCTTCGGCATTTCGACACCAAAGCAACCTGAACATCACGTTTTTCAGACTTATAACGCTTTCGCGAAAGCGTATAAAAGGAACATTCCGTCAGACACCACCATCCTTATCAAAGGATCAAGAGGCATGACCATGGAACGTATTCTCGATCTATTATAGATAGACAAGAAGGTTGTAAAACAAAAAATCTCCAGATGTATATTTGGAGATTTTTTTTGTGGGTCATACTGGATTCGAACCAGTGACTTCTACCTTGTCGAGGTAACACTCTAAACCAACTGAGTTAATGACCCATTTTGAAGTAAATATAAGTAAAAGAACCACATAAATAATTCTAAAATCATATAATTCCATACAACAATTAGTAATGAATCTTTTGAAAATCACAAAAATAAATTCTAAAACAAAAAGCTTCACTTCTCAAATAAACAAGACGCTTACAATCTATCCAAGAATACCTATCTTTAAGAGCAAAAGAACTTGTCTGACACACTATGAGTAAAGAATACATTATCGCTTTTGACCAAGGCACGACTAGCACACGTGCCATTATTTTTGACAAAAATGGCAACATATGCGGCATCGCTCAAAAAGAGTTAACCCAACACTATCCGAAATCAGGATGGGTAGAACATGACCCATTAGAAATTATAACACATCAACAAGAAGTGTTTGAGGAAGCTATAGAAAACTCTTCGATTTCTATTGATCAAATAGCCGCCATTGGTATTACCAATCAACGAGAAACAACTGTTGTATGGGATAAAACCACTGGTGAACCTATACACAATGCAATTGTTTGGCTAGACAAACGTACATCAGGAATTTGCGAGCAATTAAAAGCCCAAGGTTTAGAAGAGTATGTAGCAAAAAACACTGGACTTGTTATAGATTCTTACTTTTCAGGAACAAAAGCGCGATGGATTTTAGATCACGTAACTGGTGCTCAAGAAAAAGCTGAAAAAGGAGAACTTCTATTTGGAACAATAGACAGTTGGCTGATTTGGAAATTCACACAAGGAAAACACCATGTGACAGATCATTCTAATGCCTCACGAACCTTACTTTTCAATATTCTAAAACTAGAGTGGGATGCAACATTGCTAGAAGCATTAAAAATTCCCAAGGCAATGCTCCCTAAAGTCGAACACTCATCATCCAACTTTGGAAACTTCTCCTATAAAGGATATCAAATTCCGATATATGGAGTAGCCGGAGACCAACAAGCTTCATTATTTGGACAAGGGGGGTATAAATCTGGAATGGCTAAAAACACCTATGGAACGGGTTGTTTTATGTTAATGAATACAGGCAAAAAACCATATCTCTCCAAAAACGGATTATTAACCACACTTTGTGCAAGTCTTGAGACTGACAATATAAAATACGCCCTAGAAGGAAGTGTATTTGTAGCAGGAGCCTCTGTACAGTGGTTGCGAGACAAACTTCAAGTGATAGATCATGCTAAAGAAACCGAAGCTATTTGCGAAGCAACGACCTCAGCAGACGATTTATATGTAGTACCCGCATTTGCTGGTCTCGGTGCTCCTCATTGGGATATGAAAGCAAAAGGAGCCATTTATGGACTTACCCTAGATTCTGGAAAAAATGAAATTATCAAAGCAACAATAGATGCTCTTGCATACCAATCTAGAGATGTACTAGAAGCTATGGTTGAAGATAGCGGCAAGCAAATGAAATCTTTGAAAGTAGATGGAGGAGCTACAGCAAACAATTACCTCATGCAGTTCCAATCTGATATTCTTAACGTAGAAGTAGACCGTCCAAAAATGCTCGAAGTTACTGCGTTGGGTGCTGCATTTTTAGCAGGAATAAAAGCAGGTATTTGGACTAAAAAAGATATTGCCAAATTACGAGAAGTAGATACATTATTTATACCTGAAATAACAGAATATGTCCGAACTAAAAAATACACCGGTTGGCAACAGGCGGTAGCTCGCACAAAATCTACCAACCAAAATATGCTTTCTGTTAAAGAAGAAGGACCTATTCGTTTTTCTATTTTAGATAGAGACACACAGCTTCAAAGAGCAAAAAAAGAACGCTTTGACCTTATCATTATAGGTGGTGGTGTTACAGGAGCAGGCATTGCATTAGACGCTTCATCTAGAGGAATGAATGTATGCCTAATAGAAAAAAACGACTTTGCTTCGGGCACTAGCAATAAGTCTACAAAACTTATACATGGTGGATTACGCTATTTAAAACAAATGGAAATCGGACTTGTAAAAGAGTCTGGTAGTGAACGGGCCATGGTACATAAATTAGCACCTCATCTTGTTGTTCCAGAGAAAATGTTATTACCGTTAATCGAAGGGGGTACTTATGGAAAAATGATGACAGCAATAGGTCTTAAAGTATATGATTTTCTTGCCAATGTAGAAGGAGACGACAAACGTAAAATGCTCACTGCAGAAGAAACCGCAGACAAAGAACCACTACTTGACAAAGAACAATTAGTAGGTGGAGGGTATTATGCGGAGTACCGTACTGACGACGCTAGATTAACCGTAGAGTTACTTAAAAAAGCTGCTTCCTATGGAGCTTGCGTTATTAATTATTGTGAAATGAAGTCCTTTAATTATGACGATGAAGGAAAAATCAAAAGCCTACATTGCTTTGATTACAATACAAAAAGTAGTTTTAAATTAAAAGCAACCCACTATGTTTCAGCGGCAGGGCCTTGGGTAGATTTATTACGAGAAAAAGATCACTCTAAAGACAATAAGCATTTGCACTTAACCAAGGGAGTACATATTGTATTTTCAAGAGAACGTTTCCCATTAACACAATCCATTTACTTTGATGTCCCTGACGGACGTATGATCTTTGCTATTCCTAGAGGCAGGTCTACCTATGTAGGAACAACAGATACCAATTATAATGGAAACTTAAATCGTGTCGTCGCCACCAAAGAAGATGCACAGTATTTACTGGATGCCGTAAATAATATGTTTACAGATGTACAACTGACCATCAATGATATCGAATCCAATTGGGCTGGATTAAGACCTCTTATACACGAAGATGGAAAAGACCCATCAGAGCTTTCTAGAAGAGATGAAATCTTTGTCTCAAAAACTGGATTAATTTCTATTGCAGGTGGAAAACTAACAGGGTATCGTAAAATGGCGCAACGTGTGATTGACACTGTTTTAAAACAAATTCCTGAAAAGAAAAAAGAACACCTTGTAAAATCACATACCGATCGCATACCACTTACTTCCTCTCCAATGACAGATACGAAAGAAGTAAATGCGTACGAGAGAGAAATCGCCACACAACTCAAAACATTTGGAATTGAAGATGAACATCAAAGCCTATACCTAGCAACCACCTATGGAAAACAAGCAAATGATATAATACAAAAGATAGATTATTTCTTAAATGAATCTCCAGAAGAACGCCTCATACGCGCCGAAGTTTGGTATAGTGTACATCACGAAATGACCAACTCACTCGCCGATTTTTTTGTCCGAAGAACAGGAAGACTTTATTTTGACATTCACAGCGTACATACATATAGACAACTCGTACAAGAAGACCTCGTAAAATATTTAGGATGGGATGAAGGACGTGTCATTGATGAAAATAAATGGTTAGATATGTTAGTAAAAGATGCCTCACATTATTATGATACTGAAATAGAAGCTTAATCAAGAAAACAACTATAACGTTATAGTGAATAATGAGATATACGCTTTCGCGAAAGCGTACTCAAAAGCAACCTAATATTCAATGAAATTTCATATTTTCACTGCAACACATTAAACTAAACAACCTATGGGTATCATTTCTTTTATTGGATTTACATTACTAGTAGCAGGGTTTGCCTGGTGGAAAACAAGAGGTACAGACGAAAAATCTGCAGATGGCTATTACTTAGGAGGTAGAAGCCTTGGCGCTATTACTATCGCAGGATCATTATTACTTACCAATCTATCTGCAGAGCAAATCGTAGGTTTAAATGGGCAAGCATTCTCTGAAGGTATTCTTGTGATGGCATGGGAAACACTTGCAGCCATTGCTATGGTTATTACGGCCGTATGGTTTCTTCCTAAATATATGAAAGGAGGGATTACTACCATCCCAGAATTTATAGAAAAACGCTTTGATGAAAATACAAAAGCAATCTTATCGGTATTGTTTTTAATTGCTTTTGCTATTGTATTACTACCTACCATTCTTTATTCAGGATCATTAGCATTTAGCACGATGTTTGACTTACCAGGCATGTTAGGTTGGGAAGAATCTTCTGTAATCACCTTATGTGTATGGAGTATTGGATTAATCGGGATTATATACGCCATTTTTGGAGGATTGAAAGCCGTTGCAGTGTCTGACCTTATTAATGCCATTGGACTATTAATAGGAGGGTTATTAATTCCATATTTTGGTTTAAAACTCATTGGAGATGGAGATATGTTTGCCGGACTTAATACGTTATGGACCGAAAATCAAGATAAATTTGATGTTACTGGAGATGTAACCTCATCAATACCTGTAGGAACCATATTTACAGGAATGATGATTGCTCAGATGTATTATTGGGGAACCAATCAATCCATATTACAACGTGTATTTGGAGCGAAAAGCTTAAAAGAAGGGCAAAAAGGAATGATGCTTGCTGCCTTTGTAAAATTTCTAATCCCTATCATTGTGGTATTACCAGGTATCATTGCTTGGAACGTATTTAATGGTGAGCTTAGTTCTGCAGATCAAGCATATCCACAATTAGTAAAAGAGGTGCTACCTCCCGCATTATTAGGGTTCTTTGCTGCTGTACTTTTTGGAGCTGTTTTAAGTTCTTTTAATAGCTTATTGAATAGTAGTGCTACGCTGTTTGGGTTTGACCTTTATAAGAAGTTTTTCAAAAAGGATGCTTCTGAGCATCAAACGGTAAAAGCTGGAAAATTATTTGGACTTTTAGTAGCTGTAATATCTATGACTATAGCACCCCTTATTGCTAAAGCACCAGATGGTCTATTTGATTATATACAACAAGCTTTAGGTAGTTTAAGTGTTCCCATCTTAGCTGTTGTTATTATTGGAATACTAACAAAAAAAGTGCCTGCTATTGGAGCAAAAACTGTATTAATAGTAGGTGTTCTTATGTATTTGGTAAGCTTATTAATTTTAGGTCCTAACTTTATAGGTGAAGCAATGGCAGAAGCAGCTTCTAACGGCATTACAGATCCAGAAAAACTAGCCCTTATTAAAGCAGAGGCATATCCACATTTTTTACACGTGATGGGAATATTATTTGTGGTTAATATTATTATCATGCTAGTCATAGGAATGATCAAACCAAAAACAGATATTTACGTTCCTGAAACCACAGAGGTGATAGACACAACACCTTGGAAGTATGCATACATTGTAGGTGGACTTATTACATTATTAGTGTTAAGCACCTACTTAATATTTTAAATAACCTGAGTACGCTTTCGCGAAAGCGTACAAAAGAACATTAGAAAACAGCTTAGCTATTACACACATTTTATATGAAAATAGTCGTTACTGGAGGATTAGGATTTATAGGATCTCATACTGTTGTAGAATTACAAAACAACGGACACGAAGTTATTATTATAGATAACTGCTCCAACTCCTCTAAAGAGGTATTAAAAGGAATTACCAATATCACAGGTACCACCCCTATTTTTGAAGAGTTTGATTTACGAGAAAAACCTAAAGTGCAAGATTTCTTTTCTAGACATCAAGATATTGTAGGTGTGATTCATTTTGCTGCATCTAAAGCAGTAGGGGAAAGCGTAAAAGAACCGTTACTCTATTATGAGAATAATCTTGCTACGTTAATCTATATGCTTCAAGAATTACAGAAAAAGGAACAAGCTAGTTTTATTTTTAGCTCTTCATGTACGGTATATGGACAAGCAGATGAACTCCCCATCACTGAAAATGCGCCTGTAAAACCAGCCGAGTCTCCATACGGAAACACAAAGCAAATTGGAGAAGAAATCATACGAGACACCTGTAAAATCGCATCACATCTCAAGGCAATATCGCTCCGTTATTTTAATCCTATAGGCGCTCATCCATCGGCAGAGATTGGAGAACTACCTACAGGCGTTCCACAAAACTTAGTCCCTTTTATTACGCAAACAGCTATTGGCTTAAGAGATCAGTTATCCGTTTTTGGAGATACCTACCCTACTCCAGATGGCACTGCGATACGTGATTATATCCATGTAGTAGATCTTGCAAAAGCACACGTAGTTGCTTTGGAACGATTGCTTCAAGAAAAGAACAAAGACAACTATGAGGTTTTTAATGTAGGAACTGGTGTTGGAAGCTCTGTATTAGAAGTCATTACTTCTTTTGAAAAAGTAGCCAATAATTCACTTAACTATAAAATTGTAGATAAGAGAGAAGGTGATGTTATTGCTGCCTATGCAGATACTCATAAAGCCAATGAAGACTTAGGGTGGAAAGCTCATAGTACGCTAGATGAAGCAATGGCATCTGCTTGGACCTGGGAACAAAAGGCACACAACAAATAAACTTTACTACAGCCATTTTATATATACTCAAAATAGATTTCTGCTAGTATTTTCAGCACAAATTCTTATACATATCATATAAGATATGTTAAATTTCAAGTATTCGTATTTTTTAAGGGTTAATTAACATCGGGGTTTACTACTCTTTAGGTGATATTTCTTTATTTTAGCGCCTCAAAAAACTACAACATGTTAAGAATCCTATTCATTGCACTCCTTGTCTGCCCCTCAATAATGTCTGGACAAAACGAAGGTGTAAACCCTAACAACAATGTCCTTATTGGACTTACAAACTTAGGAGGTAATAGAGCTGCCTTCGGGTCTTCCTCTATTATTAGAAACTCTAAAAACCCAACAGAAGGTACTGTTTATATTTATGAAGAATGGTCCAATTCTGGTACAGTTTCTTCAGAAGAAACCAAAGTACGATTAGACAATCTGAACTTTAATGCACAACGTAATGCATTTCAATCTAAAATAGGAAAAGATTCTCTTTTCACTTTCAATTTTAGAAATTTAAAAGATGTTGTCATCAAAGGCAGAACTTTCAAAAGTATTTTTTCTCCTATTCATCAAAGAAATAGAGTTTTTGAAATTATAACAGATAACAAAGACTTTTCTATTTACAAAAATTACCGTATAGAGATTAAAGAAGGAAGCCCTAACCCTCAAGTAGGGTCTCCTAATGATAAATATCAGTTACGTTATGATTACTATGTGAAAAAAGGGGAGGATTTCGACAAATTTCAGCTTAAAAAATCTAAGCTCCTTAAAGTAATGGGAGATAAAGCCTCTAAAGTAGAAGCGTATATAAAAAGCAAAAAATTAAAGGTTAAGAGACCTGAAGATTTCTCTAAAATCATGTCGTATTATAACTCATTATAATACATTTACTACACCCAATATTTTCAACCCTCTATGATACCTATCATAGAGGGTTTATTTTTTTTCGTAGGCTTCAACAATAACAATTAGCAAATGCCATAAAAATTGTTAAAAAACCATTCTAAACTTCCTCCTAAGTTGATCTACCCTAGGAAATAAAATAAAAAAATCGTATCTTAAGGAATGGTATTCGTTATTCTAATGAATATATCTTAAAGACACTATTATGGAAATTTCTTATCTATTACCACAAAAAATAGGGAAATTAATGTCAGTCATCTTTTTATTAACTTTCCTTGGCACATCTACTACACATCTACACGCACAAGTCGATGACCCTTTAATAGAAATCGACGGTCAAGTTGTAAATATCACTACAGGAGAACCTATTATTGCTGCATCTATTGAAGAAATTAACAGCAATACGAGTACTATTTCTAATACAGAAGGTGCATTTTCGTTAAAAATAAACAATACAGAGGCAATTTTTTTAAAAATTGATGCCCTTGGGTTTAAGCCTAAAACCATCACTGTAAGTAAAGACAATGCAAAAAATCTTCGCATTACCTTACAAACCTCGACAATTGAGCTTACAGAAGTAAGTATTACCTCGTATAAAAGCGCTCGAGATCTCGTAAATAAAGTATTTGAAAATAAACGATCTAATTATATAGATGACAAAACATTAATGACTACTTTTTACAGAGAAACTATCAAAAAAAGAAACAAGAATGCATCACTAGCAGAAGCTGTATTAAATGTATACAAACAGCCCTATGGAGATTCTAAAAAGGATGTCATTAAACTTGTGAAATCGAGAAAAAACACTGACTATTCAAAACTCGACACAATTGCGTTAAAACTCCAAGGAGGCCCATTTAGCACCTTATATATAGACTTAATGAAGTATCCAGAATACGTATTTACTCCGTATACAATGGAAGGTTATGACTTTGAGTTTGGATCTGCATCAGAAATTAATGGAACTCCTGTATATACTGTAAATTTTAAACAAAAAGACAATGTCCTTGATCCACTTTATAACGGTAAACTTTATATAAATACAAACTCATTAGCGTTAGTAAAAGCAGACTTTAGCATGAATCTTTCTAATCAAAGTGAAGTTCTCAAACTTTTAGTAAAAAGAAAGCCCGATAAAGTTCGCATCAAAGCAAAAAATATAAACTATACGGTAGACTATCGTGAGAAAAAAGGGAAATGGTATTATGGATACAGCAAAG
>CAKZKZ010000683.1 GCA_937124495.1 uncultured Dokdonia sp.
GGCAGGAGTTCGGGGTATTTGGGAGTATTATGGGACTTAGACGGAGGTAGACGGTAAAAAAAGCTATGATACACTTTTTGATGAGATACACCTAGAATTAGGTCGCGAGATGAAAAATGATAAAAAAACACGTGAGCGTATATCAAAATCCATCAATGAAAAAGAAAATACGAACGAGCGTATCAAATCACTTCTACAAGAAATAAAAAACGATTCAACCGTTAATGACAATGTACGTCCTTTTTCTCCAAGTCACCAAGAAATTTTAAAATTATATGAGGAAGGTGTTTACGATAATCCTAATGTTAATTACAATGAAGTTTCATTTGACGAGATAGAAAAAATTAGAAGAAATACATCACCTACTAAGTCTGAACTAACAAGGTATAAACTTTGGTTAGAACAAGGTTATATTTCGCCATATACCGGAAAAACTATTCCTCTTAGTAAATTATTTTCTACGGCATATCAAATTGAACATATCATTCCACAATCACGTTATTTTGATAATTCAATGAGTAATAAGGTAATTTGTGAGAGTGTTGTAAATGAGGAAAAAGGTAATGAAACAGCTTATGCTTTTCTAAAAAAGAGAGGTGGAGAACTTATTGACTTAGGACAAGGTAAAACAGTCTCACTTTTATCTTTGGAAAATTATGAAAACCATTGCAAACATTATTTCAGGAAAAATAAATCCAAACTCACAAAACTTTTGAGTGAGGAAATTCCAGAAGGATTTATTAACAGACAGCTTAATGATAGTCGTTACATAAGTAAACTCATAAAAGGTTTATTAAGTAATATCGTGAGGGAGGATGGCGAAAAAGAAGCCACTTCTAAAAATTTAGTACCTATTAATGGGGCTATCACATTCAAGTTAAAAAAAGATTGGGGTCTAAATGATAAGTGGAACGAACTTATTACCCCTCGTTTTATGAGATTAAACGAATTGAGTCAGTCACAGAATTTCGGGTATTGGGACAAAAAAATAAATGCGTTCAGAACCCAAGTGCCTGATGAATTAGCAAAAGGTTTTAGTAAGAAGCGTATAGATCACCGTCATCATGCATTAGATGCCTTAGTTATTGCTTGTACGACCAAAGATCACATTAACTATATAACATCTTTAAATACAGAGCGGAAAAACCACTCTCTTGTTTCAAAATTAAGATCTGTAGAGAAAAAACAAATCAGAGATATTAAGAATGACAGTGTCAAAACAATCTCAGTTGCTAAAACCTATCACCAACCCTGGAGTGGTTTTACAACCGACGCTAAAGAATCCCTAGAAACAACAGTGGTCAGTTTTAAACAGAATCTTCGTGTTATTAATAAGACTAACAATAAAACACAACAATGGGTTAAGAAAAACGGCAAATACAAAAAGGAGTTAGTTAAACAAACTAAAGGTCAGAATTGGGCTATACGTAAGCCTTTGCATAAAGAAACTGTTTCTGGAAAAGTGCTCATAAAAAAGGAAAAAGGATTTGTCTCTATTAATTTGGCTATCGATAATTGGGAAATGATTATTGACAAGATTATCAAAGAAATTATTTCAAAAAGGATTAAAGATTTTCAAGGAGATTTAGTAAAAACAAAGAAGCACTTTAAATCAAACCCTATTGAACAAGACGGCAGGGTAATATCTAAAATCGCTGTTTATGAGAATGTTGAAGCTACAGCTACTCGTGTTGCACTATCCGAGAAGTTTACTCGAAAACAACTAGAAAGTACCACAGATTCTGGAATTCAAAGAATCCTAGAAAATCACCTAAAGAATTATAATGACGAAAAGGGGAAAGAACGTTTTGACTTAGCCTTTAATTCTGATGGAATTGAAAAAATGAATAAAAACATTCAAGCCCTTAATGAAGGTAAAAAACATCAACCTATAAAAAAAGTCAGGATTTATGAAGTGGGAAATAAGTTTAGTGTAGGAGAAGAAGGAGCAAAAAGCAAAAAATATGTTGAGGCCGCAAAGGGTACTAATCTCTTTTTCGCTATTTATTGGGATGATAAAAAGAAAAAAAGAGACTATGAAACCATTCCTCTTGAAAAAGTAATTGCTTGGCAAAAAGAAGAAACCTCTTTACCTAAAGAACAACGAACTGGTGTGCCAATTAATAATTTGAAAGGACAGTTTTTATTTTCGTTATCGCCTAATGACATGGTATATGTGCCAAATGAGGAAGAAAAAAATAATCCACTTTTAATTGATTTTAAAAATTTAACGCCTATTCAAATCAATAATATTTATAAGATGGACAAAGCTTCTGGTAAAGAGTGTTATTTCACTCGATTTGATATTGCTTACTTAATATACCCTTACTCATCTAAATCGAAATTTGGAGAATTAGGAAGTCAAAATAAGCTTCAAACAACAATGTGTGAAAATAATTTTAAGATTGTTGACAGATGCATCAAGCTAGAAATTGATAAACTTGGAAATGTTAAAAGAGGTAAGTAAATGATTAAACGTACTTTATTTTTCGGAAATCCAGCGTATCTAAGTACAAAAAATGAGCAATTAGTAGTAAGCTATCCAGATGAAGCAAAAAAACAAAAGACTGTTCCAATTGAAGACTTGGGATATATTGTACTAGAAGATCCTCAAATTACCATTACTAACGGATTAATGATGAAACTTGTTCAAAACAAAACGGCTGTCATTACCTGTGACAAACAACATCTTCCATGTGCGCTATTACAACCGTTTGTAGGGCATACAGAGCAAACGGAACGGATGCGAGATCAACTTAATGCGAGCCTTCCTCTTAAAAAAAATCTTTGGCAACAGACTATACAGGCTAAAATAGAAAATCAGGCGAATCACTTGCTTTCGCGAAAGCGGAATGCATTAAAACTAAAACGATGGGCTAAGGAAGTAAGAAGTGGCGATACAGGAAATCATGAAGCAATCGCAGCTGCTTACTATTTTCAATCTCTTTTTGATGAAATCTTTGGGTTTAGCAGAAATCAAAAAGGAATTGCGCCAAATAACCTACTAAACTACGGATATGCAATTTTAAGGGCTGTTACCGCTAGAGCATTGGTAAGTAGTGGGATGTTACCCTCAGTAGGTATTTTTCATCGTAATAAGTATAATGCCTTTTGTTTGGCTGATGACATTATGGAACCTTATCGTATCTATGTAGACGCTATTGTTTATGAAATCGCAGAATCTGGTGGTAATATGAGTGAACTCAATACAAATTTAAAATCTCAATTGCTGACACTACCTGCAATGGATGTATTAA
>CAKZKZ010000684.1 GCA_937124495.1 uncultured Dokdonia sp.
GAGGTACGAGTGACGAGAAATCGCATAACCGTGAGCTAGGTGTGTATGGCTCCCCTCCGTCTGAATCTCGTGCCTCAATTCATCCACCTCCCCTCTACAAGGGGAGGAGCTTTTTGATTTTTGTTTTTGATGATGTTTTAGTCTTGATTCTTTTATGTCCTGTTTCTTTTTCGCGAAAGCGGAAACCTACACATATTTACTTTGCAGCTTCTATGGAGAGGTTGAGTAGTTTATTGGCTATCGGATCTACACTGGATTGTGCTCTTGAGGTATTGGCAAGAATGACGCTTACAGCTTTTTTACTAGGTACGATGAATAGGAAAGAAGTACATCCCGTTTGTCCGCCAGGATGTCCCATAATCGCACCTTCTTTAGATGCAGGACCATATAGAAACCATCCAAATCCATAGCTATTATTTCTTTTTTCTAAACTATGGTGTTGTCTCATAAGGGTTAAGGTACTTTCTTTTATAAAGACGTTATTGATGACAGCATTGCCAAATTTGAGCATGTCATCAAGCGTGGTATAAAAACCTCCTGCTGGAATTCTGTTACTCAAGTTATTTTCTTTGGCGATTTTAGCTTTTCCTTTTCCGTTATTACGAGAGTATAGTTCTGATTTGTTGTCTATGTTAACACCAAATTTCTCAACACCCGTATGTGTCATACCGGCTTTATCCCAGATGTTGGTTTGCATATATGCTTCGAATGTCTGTCCAGAAACACGCTCTATAATAACTCCTAAAACGGTGTAGCCGTAGGTTGTATAACTGTATTGCGTACCAGGTTCAAAGAGGAGTTCTCTGTCCTTGAATAAGTCTAAAGCATCATATAGCGACGGATAATTGATAGTTGTATTAGATTCACGACCATCTTTATATCCTCCAATACCAGAAGTATGTGTGATTAAGTGCCTTGTGGTTATTTGTGTTTTTGGATGTGTTGGATACTCTGGAATATACGTTTGTATGGGCGTATCCAAATCTAATACCCCTTGTTCTACCAACTGCATAGCAGCAAGTGCCGTCATAGGTTTTGCTATAGAACCCATACGAACTTGGGTGGTTACTTCAAATTTCTTTTCTGACTTTTTATTAGCATACCCTGCAGCAGATTGATCAATGATATTTCCATCAACAGTATATCCAGCCACCACACCCATGACTGTTTTGTCGGAAATGACTTCTTCTAATAAGGTGCTGATTTTGGTCGTGTTGTTTTGCGAGATTCCTGTTGTATAGATTAAAAAGGAAAGGAATAAGATGGCATATTTTTTCATCGTTTGTGTATTTATGAAGTTTGTAACGATGTCAAATGTACTAATGGAAACTCAGTACAGAGCCCTATTTTATTAGGATAGTGGCGAATCATTCGTTTTTAGGGATGAATGATTCATCGCTACTACTGCTTTTTTATAATTTTTAGAAACAGGCACTTCTGTTTGGGTGAGTAAAAGTGTATTTGCATCTTTCCATTCTTTAAAATGAATGGGATTAATGAGATGCGAACGATGGACTTTTACCAATTCAGGAAGTTGGAGTTCCATTTTTTTTAAAGTCGTTCTCAATAATTTGGTACGCAGAACTCCATTGACCAAATGAGATACACTCACATAATTATCGGCGCTAGAAACGCAAATCAGATCAGATTGTTTTAGTTGTAATATATCTAACTTGTTAGTTCCTGATAGAATGATTTCTTCTGTGTCTTGAGGTACTGTTTTTCTATTGAAAAACCATCTTGCAAAAATAATAACAGGTAATAGAATAAAGAAAATTGGGTAGTAGACTTCAAGAGTAAACTTTATAAAGGAATAGTCTCCATTTACAATACCTGATTTGTAATAGACATAGCTGCCGAGTAATACCAAGATATTATAGAAGGTGATGAAGAGAACTTCCAAAACAATAAGGTGTTTCTCCATTTTCTTAGCACCCCATTGTTGTAACGGAATTAATAACATATACACAATAAACGAAATCAAACCATACATAGGCATTATTTCGAATCGTACTTCAATAGGGAGTTCTGCAATATCAAAAGGAGCGATAAGTACCAAAAAAATAATAAGCCAAACCGCTAGAAGTAGTGCAATTAAAAAATGATATTTATACGGTTTTTGTAATGGCATTGTAGTATCTGAGTTCTTATCAAATAGATAAGTATCATTGTTTCTACAAACCTAATCTATTTTTAAAGGCTTAGCAAGTATATGTTAATCCTCTCAACCACCAAAGGGAGAACTAAAAAATAATGCATGTAATTTCTTTCTAGAAAAGTAGGGAAGGAGCTTTTTATTCCCTCATCCTAGCCTTCTCCCATAGGGAGAAGGAATTATTTTTTTCTACCTCTTAGGAACTTAGAGGGCTTTGAGAGAATGTTTATACGGTTATATATTCCCTCCTAGGAAGGAAGGGTAGGGAAGAGGTGATGGTTGTTTTATACGCTTTCGCGAAAGCGACTAAAAAGGATTAAGCTTGCTAAGCTATAGGGTTCGTCATTTCGATAGAGTGAGGCACGAGTGACGAGAAATCACATAATCGTGAGCTATTTGTGTGATCTCTCCTAACGTCTAGATGACTCACGATTCATGACTTTATCTTTTAGTCCTGATTCGTGATTCTCTTAAGTCCTGTTTATTTTTCTATATCCTGCTCTGTCTTTTAACCCTTTCCTAATGCATATTTCTTTGCTTTGGCTATCATTTCTATGGCATTGTCATTTTTAGGATCTAGTTCTAAAGACATTGTGTAGTTTTTAATGCAGTTATCCCAATCCTTATTATCAAAATACGCTTCCCCTAGACTATCATATAAGTCGGCATCTTTTGGCATTAATTGAAGACCATACGTAAACACTTTGATAGCAGCATCTGGGTTCTTCTTTTCGTTTAGCCATTCATAACCGATCATATTGACAATCGAATTAAAATCACCTTCTATAAGTTCTTTTTCAGAAGGTTTTTCAGTAGCCACAATCTCTTCTAGAAAACGCGTAGGTTTTTCTGAGTCATTATACATTTGATAATGAGCATTACCGATAGATTCTTCTGGAAATAAATCTGCAATCATTGTTTTATGATTCCCTTTTTTAAGTTCTTCTTTTAAATCAAGATCAATAAACTGCGTGTAATCATGGTAAAGGTATACTCTAACGGTCAACGTATTTAAATTATAGACTGTTGAGTATTGCGTAGAAAACAAATCTGAACTTGATAGATTTTTCATCACCTCTCCACAATACTCTAATGAAGACTCTCCTTGCGTAGCGGCCAGAAATTCACGTCCTTTTTTAAAGGTAGGTAATGTTACATCATCTTCAGAAGTGATTTGTGAATAGTAGAAATTTGAGAACGCTTTTTCAGACTCTTCTCCAATAATAAGGGCATCACCTTCTACTATTAAATAGGTTCCAGATTTGTCAACAAACACAATTTGGCTACTCGATAGAGAACTTAAGTTGATGGTTTCTATATAGCTTTTTACTTCTTCTACAGTACGCATGGTTTGCATAATGTTTCTAATCGCTTTACCAATAGGAATCTCTATTTTGCCTTCAGTATTTTCTATAGCTAATTCAGGGTTTGCAAAACCATCAAAGACAAGACCAGCTTCATTAATCGCTCCTTGTGCAAAGTTATT
>CAKZKZ010000685.1 GCA_937124495.1 uncultured Dokdonia sp.
GTTAGAGAATGCAATGCTTCAAGAAGGATATGATGCCATTTTAGTTTCAAAGATTATAGGTGCAGAAGATCGAAAAACCTTATTACAATCTTACGATGGTTTTGATACCCTTTTCAATAGTTTTGAAGAAGACTATTATACCAATCAAAAGATGTACATAGAAGATGAATATGTAGAAGTCTATACGGTATATCAGGCAGAATCTACGCTATATTGTATTTGCCCTACAAAAGATAGAGAAATCATCTGGAAAGGCGGTATCGAAATTACACAACCTGAAAGTACACGTAAAGCTATAAAAGACTACATTAATGTACTCCTTTGGGTACTTGAAGAACAAGAATTACTTATTCTAAATGGAGATATATAAGATATGAAAACACTCGTATATTCTACCAAAGATTTTGAAGTTCCTTACTTGGAAAAAGCAAACCAAGAAACACATACATTGCATTTTACACCAGAACGACTCACCACAGATACAGCTATGCTAGCTGTAGGGTATGATGCTATTTCTATATTTTCGGCAGATGATGCATCTCCTAATGTTTTGGAAAAATTGAAAGATTTTGGAGTGTCATACATCACATTGCGATCTGCGGGCTATGATAATGTAAATGTGCAAAAAGCTCAAAAATTAAACATACAAGTTGCAAATGCCCCCGATTACTCTCCAAATGCTATTGCAGAGCATGCAATCGCGCTTTTACTGGCTATAAATCGGAAAATTGTCGTTGCACATACACAAGTGCAACAGTATGATTTTACCCTTTCTAATCTTATTGGGATGGATTTGAAGGGAAAAACAATAGGCGTCATAGGAACGGGTAGGATAGGGGCTGTTGTCGTTAAAATTCTTCATGGTTTTGGTTCTACTATTGTTGCCACTGATATCGTACAAAATGAAAATTTAGCACAAGATTTTGGTGTCACCTATCTGTCTGTTCAAGAACTTTGTACACAAAGTGATGTCATTATATTGAGTGTTCCTCTCAATGCAGAAACACATCACCTTATAGATACCGAGATACTTGGGTATATGAAGTCCAGCGCTTATATCATTAATATTGCTAGGGGAGCGGTAGTAGATACAAAAGCAATCTTAGAAAGCCTCAATACAAATGCTTTACAAGGATATGCAACAGATGTATATGCACATGAAAGCGGAGTCTTCTTTTATGATAGATCTTCAGACCAACCTAAAGATCCATTATTAGATACATTACTACAACATCCTAACGTTATACTCACACCACATCAAGCTTTTGCAACCCAGGAAGCTTTGACAAATATAGCAGCTACTACTATTGAAAACTTGACTGATTGGGAACAAGGAAAGGTTTCTAAGAATGAACTTACGTAGAAAATGGGATTAGCTCTTTATGTATAAATATCTTAAATACTAATATCAACCTTTTAATCATTGTGAATGCTGGGCGTATTCAACAGTTTGAAGACTAACTACCTTACATTATTTCTTAATAGGTTAATAGATAATTAAAATAGTAGTTATGAAACCTCTCAAAAATGGGAGGTTTTTTTATACGCTTTCGCGAAAGCGTATACTTGAAGATGACTTTTAATTTTTCAAAAACGATATCATGAGTTATACGTTTTTTAACTTTTCTGGTATTTTGATAACTCAATTTAATACCTAATTTAGAATATAGCGCTAATAGTAAACATATATTATAATTAATTATTGAATATTACAACCGCCTAATTAATTGTCTACCTTTCTGCTGCAAGTTCAGAATTCTTAGAATTCCTTTAGATGGTACAAATCTAAAGGACAGAATTCAATAAATTATTCCAGTAGTAAATCTTGTATATCAATAAACTGCACATCAATATCAATCTTTTCTTCCGTTGCAACTATTCCATTAAAGTGAGCATTAAAATGAAAGGGTATAAAATAATAACGCTTACCATTATATATGCCGTGATGTTCAAATACTTCTAGCTGCTTTAACTCTTTTAAAGTACATCCAACTGCTTTTAATAAAGCTTCTTTCCGTACCCAAAACCAATAAAATAGTTCTAAAGAATCTTCAGCTTCAGTAATAGACTTCCATTCCAGCTCCGTAAATAAATATGTAAATAGTTTTAAATCTATATTTTTTTTCTTCTCAATATCAATTCCAACAGAAAAAACGGTACCAAAAATTAAAACTACGTACCAATTGCTGTGAGAAATAGAAAAATTATGATTTATAAAGCTCGGTTTGCCGTGCTCAGAATACTGTATTTCTTCCAACAAAGAAGGAGAGAGTTTGTTAGTAAGTAACGCTTTTTTTAATAGCAGCCGTCCAATAATATAACTTAAAGAACTCTCTTTGTCTAAATACCTATTTGCCTTTTCCCATAGGGATTGAGGAAGATTCTCTAATAACAATTCTTTTGTAAAGAAAGTACTGTTTTCAAGTGTTTTAACTATCCATATTTTTTGCATGCACATTTTATTAATAAATATTTATCATAAAATTGTAAGTAGTTCCATTTATAATACGTTTTTTTGTGGTACTAAAAATAAAAAACTGGTACCATTTTGGTCAAATGTAACCAAATTATATGATTACAAAAGAATATATCATAGAGATAACAACTCAATTATACCTAAAGAATGGTGTGAAATCTGTCACTATTGCAGACATCACTAAAGAGTTGAGTACCTCTAAAAGAACAATTTATAATCATTTTTTAGATAAAACAGATTTAATGCAGGCTTGTATAGAACAATATCTAGCAAGCATTAGAAGTAATAATGATGAGATCATTAATACCTCCAGCTCTGCTATTGAAGCGATGGGAATGATTCAGCAACAAATATTAAAAAGAGCAGATTATAGCAATGCAAACTTTTATAAAGATATCTTAAAATATTTTCCTAGTGTTTTAAAAGACTCTTATGAGAAGAATGCAAAATTCGCTTTTCGAGAATTGCTTTATTTATCTAAATGGGGTGTGAAAGATGGTTTGTTCAGAAAAGATCTAGATCCAGAAGTTACGATGGCTACCGTCCAAACACTTCTGAAACTATGTAACAACTCAAAAATATTTCCATCAGAACAATTTCCTAAAGCTAGATTAACTGAAGGGGTTATGGTTGTTTACCTAAGAGGATTGTGTACCGAAAAAGGGCTTTTGGAAGTCGAAAAACAAAAACACCTATACTTAAATAATATAGATTAGAAATATATGAACACTATTAATAGTTCACTTAAAAAAACGCCCGTAGCGATTATAGGATTGTCTGCTATGTTTGCTGATGCAAGTAATGTAGAACAATTTTGGAATAATATTATTGATCAAAAAGATAGTATAATTGATGTTCCAAAATCGCGTTGGAAAATAGAAGATTATTATAATCCTGACCCTAGAATGGAGGATAAAACCTACTGTAAAAAAGGTGGTTTTATCCCTGATGTTGACTTTAATCCAATGGAATTTGGATTACCTCCAAATATTTTAGAGGTTACAGATGCTTCTCAGTTATTGGCTTTAATAGCAGCGAGAGATGCTTTTGAAGATGCTGGTTATGGTAGGGAATCAGATAAGTTTACAGCCCTTTTAAAAGAAAAAACTGGAGTGATTTTAGGTGTTGGCGGAGGACAAAAACTAATAACTCCCTTAACCTCTAGGTTACAAACTCCTATTTGGGAAAAAGCGTTGAAGAGTAGTGGCATTAGCGATGCTGATATTCCACATATTGTTGAAAAAATGAAGAAAGCATATATTGGATGGAATGAAAATTCTTTTCCAGGTATGTTAGGGAATGTGATTTCTGGTCGTATTACCAATCGTTTCGATTTAGGAGGAATTAACTCTGTAGTGGATGCAGCATGTGCAGCGTCACTTTCTGCTATTAAAATGGCAGTTTCCGAATTAATTGAAGGACGATGTGATATGATGTTAACCGGAGGTGTCGATACAGACAACTCTCCTTTTATGTATATGTCTTTTTCTAAAACGCCTGCTTTTTCACAAAAAGGGAGTATTCGTCCTTTTGATACCGATTCTGACGGGATGTTGATTGGAGAAGGAATTGGAATGTTGGTGTTAAAAAGATTAGAAGACGCAGAACGTGATGGAGATCGTATTTACGGTTTACTTACAGGAGTTGGTTCTTCTAGTGATGGACGTTATAAATCTGTGTACGCACCACGTCCTCATGGACAAGCTTTAGCTATGCAACGTGCATATGATGAAGCAGGATATGATGCATCTACGGTTAAATTAATAGAAGGTCATGGTACGGCAACCGGAGCTGGTGATGCTGCCGAGTTTGAGTCTATGTCTATGGTGTTTGGTAAAAATGACCCTACACTAAACCATATTGCTATCGGTTCTATAAAGTCACAGATTGGACACACAAAATCAGCTGCAGGAGCAGCTGGAATGATAAAATCGGCTTTAGCTTTGTATCATAAAGTATTACCTGGGACTATAAACGTAACAAAGCCTCATGAAAAATTTGGGATTGAAAAATCTCCTTTTTATGTCAATACTACAACGAGACCTTGGTTTAGGACTGGTGTACCACGTAGAGCTGGTGTATCT
>CAKZKZ010000686.1 GCA_937124495.1 uncultured Dokdonia sp.
GCTTGGGAAAAACTGTATGATGCTAATCCTATTAGCAAATCTGGAATTGAACTAGTTGCTGTGCCTGGTAATCACGAGATGCTAACGTATACGCCTAATGGAGAGATTCCTCTTGTAGGTAGTACAGATATCTGGTTAAAATATATGAAAAAGTATATGCCAACAACTAGAATAACAGCTCCAGATACATTAGGATTGGATAATCGATTGACATTTGCTTTTACAAAGCACAATGTAGGTTTTGTAGTGATGAATACAGATACGTATAATCCTAAAGGTTTAGAAGGGCAAGTATCCGTAAATTGGGTCAATAAAAAAGTAGTTGATTATAAAAAGGATACGTCTATTGATCATATTTTTGTATTAGGACATCGTCCGTATTATGTTAATGGAGTTACAGATACGACACATGGAGGATTGCCGCAAGGAGGACAACTATGGCCTACATTTGAAAAAAATAGGGTGGTAGCCATGCTTTCTGCACACCAACATAATTACGAACGCTCGCAGCCTATAAATGCTCCTTATAAAGGCGGTACGTATCAAATTGTAGCAGGTCATGGCGGGAGTGTAAACAATCGTCACGTATCACATTCACCTCCTTTTTTCGGGTATAGTTTGATCACAGTAATGAGTGATGGATCTATAGAGTTAGATACGCGTGGGTATTGCACAGGTAAAAGTTACTTAGATTCAGTTCCAAATAACCCGATGACTTCAAGAGATAAAACAACATTGACATGGGCAAAGAATCCTGATACGTTTCCAGACCCTTATACGGGATGTCAATAATAAATAGAAAATAGATATATATGCTTTCGCGAAAGCGAACAAAGAAGCCATCTATTATCTAGATGGCTTCTTATATTGAAAGAGAAATATGTGGTGTTATTTTATTCTTTCAACATTTTTTTAGTGTCTATTACTTCTCCTTTTACAATAAGCCTGTAAAAAGTAACTCTAGACGTTAGAAGGGATGATTGGATTTCAATGTGATTTTTTCCTTCTTTTAAAGTATCGAAACGCTTGATTGCATTACCATTAAAATCATAAATTTCAATATACGAATCGCCTACATTTTCTTTAGACAATTCATATCTAATCGTTGTTTGATCTTTTAATGGATTAGGTGTATTTTGAAATAATACAGCACCTGGTGAAGTCGTAGTATTGCCAGTTACCTCTTTACCTGTTATTTGACGAATAGCTTCTTTAAGTGCTTCGTTTTCTTCTTGTAACGTTACAATGCTTCCTTGCTGTTCTTTTACCGCTTCTATCAATAAAGGGATGATTTTGATATAATCAATTCCTAAATAACCTTGCTCATCTTCTTGAACAATATGAGGTGCTACTTTTTGAACATCTTGTGCAATAAGACCAAATTGTTGTTCTGAAGGTAAATTATATCCTTCTTTTTTAAATTCTTTAAACTGATAGGTTACTCCTTCCATAGCATTTACTTTATCTAATGCATTTGTAATTGGAGTTATGTTTTCTTTAAAACGTTTATCAGAATTTGTAATTACTGACGATGCTCTTATGGTACCATTTACATCAAGCTCGTATGAAGGGTTTTGAAGTGTACTACCTATACCCACACGTCCTACACTTCCACTATTACTCATTCGTAAAGGACGTTTGTAATTACTTCCAAATTCATTACCTGTACTTCCTGTGTTTACATCAAAGCCTACGGCATTACCCACTTGGAAGAAACGCCATAATCCACCTGCATTATTAGCAGTACTTGAATTTTCAAAAGCTAAAGGAACACCACTATTGGTTACTGTAAGTTGACCAAATTCTGTGCTTGAATTTTGCCCCAATCCTATGTTTTTACTCGCTTGATCTACGTTCATAAAAATATTATTTGCTGCGGGTGGAGTTGGTCCAGGAAGTACAGAGTTACCAGTGCTAAAGGACCATTTTCCAGGTACTGGAGAACTAGTTATTGCTAAATAATTGTCTAGCGAGCTGACTAAAAGACCGCTATTACTTTGTATCGATCCATTAACAAAGAGACGTCCATTTATAGATAATAAATCATTTGTAAAATCACCATGAATAAGAGGTGTGTTTGTTTGCGTATTATCTATATACAACTTGTCATTTCCAGACTCAAACTCTCCAGCTCTATCTCCTATAAATATATTACCAAATCCTTGATTATTCATCCCAGCTCTATTACCTAGAAATACATTTATAGACCCAGCAGTATTACTTGAACCCGCTCGATTTCCTACAACAACATTATTATGCCCTGTTTGATTAGAAGTCATGGCGTCGTGTCCTACATATACATTCCCGTTACCTGTTATGTTTGATTGCCCAGCAGAGTCTCCTAAAAAAGTATTATTCCTTCCTGCTGTATTTGATGAACCAGAAACTGAGCCTACAAAAGTGTTACTAAAACCTGTGGTCGTATTTGTACCTGCTTGGTATCCTATATTGGTATTATCAGTTCCATTTGTTCCAGAGCCTTCACCTACATTAGTTGTAGTCTGTTGCGCTATCATTGATTGTGTTATGAACCCTAAGAATAGGGAACATGTTAAAATAGTAATTTTCATGATTTTGTTTTGTTAATTATTGAAGGCTGTTCTAGAAATTGGCCTTTGGTTTTTTATCTAAATCTCTTGTTAACAATGATTTAATTTTATGCTAAAGTAGCTGAGAGATTCTAAAAATCGAAGAGACATATCCGTATTTTAGACAAAATACAGCATAAAAAATGCGCTGAAATCCAGCGCATTTTCGTGTTTAATACTAAAGGTTATTTCCGATAAACTATTCCATAATTACATGAGGCACTTCATCTAATTTCCAGTCAATTACTAAGCCTCCTGCAAGAGAACGGGCAATCTCTGCACCGTATAAATGCTCTGCGAGATATAGCGCAGATTCAAAACTTTTGGCACCACCGGCTGAGGTAATGTACTTCCCATCGTGTACAAATAATACGTCTTTACGTATATCCAGTTGTGGGAATGTTTCACGCATTTTGTCTATATCACTTGGGAAGGTGGTTGATACTTTACCATCCAAAATCCCCGCCTTAGCAAGTACAAAGGCACCATCACAATGTGATGTCATATAAAGAGCGTCTTTATCTACTTTCTTTACAAAGTCAATCATCACTTGATCCTCAAGATCGGTATCTAGGTGATGCTCTGCACTAGGTACTACAAGAATATCAATCTTTGGAAGATCTGACGCTGTATAATCAAAGTCGGGTAGGAGGTACATGCCTTCAAACGTACGAATAGGATTCAGTGTATTTGCGACCGTGAAGACATTCATTTGTTTGATGTTTTCTCGATATTGTGTATGCTGAAAAATATCAAAAGGGGCTGTGAGTTCTGTATTATAGGTGCCATCCATGATGAGAAAGGCGACATTGTATCGCCCTTCCTTTAATTCTGGTTTTGCTTTCGCGAAAGCGGAACTAGTATCTTCACCATTTTGTACAACACCTACAGTATTTTTATCAGTTTCTATGTTTACAGTAGCATCTCCGCAAGAGATGATACAACAGATTATGAAAAGGAATGTTACGTATTTCATTTGTCTACTATTGATTCTAATTTAGATTTTAAAGATAGGCTTTTTGCTATTGTTTCTTTAGTTACTCTTCGTTTAGATAAGTACATGAAAAAACATGCTATTACAGTGAGTCCAAATATAAATAACCAAACAACTTTAAAGCCGTAATGTGCTGTTATTTGCATGCCAGCATTATGAGCAAAGATATTGGCTATAGCAAAAGCCATGGAGTATAACCCCATAAAAGCTCCTTGTTTCCCTATTTTAGAACGATCTAATGCAAATTTATTACTAAAAGGAAACCCTATCATTTCACCAAAAGTCATGAGTATAATAGAGATAAATACAACACCTATCCAAGCTTCCCATACAAGCACTATATAACTTAGTCCTGTAAATACAATACCCATAATAGTGAGCTGGATATTATGATACTTCTTTTTTAATAACCAAGCTACTAATGGCATTTCCAGTAGGACGATCAATAAAGGATTGATTCCCATAAGTAACCCAATATTAAGTTCACTTATTTCATAAACAGATCTGTAATAAAGGGGTACTACAGTAAATAGGGGAAGAAAAGCCATCGCAAATAGCATGAGCCCTATCAGAAAATAAACATAGGTGATATCCTTTTCTGGCGCTACAGGATTTTCTACAATCACCTCAGCATCTACTTCTTTTGTCTTTTTAGGATTTAGAACATACATCATTAATACGGCAGCAAATAAACATGTAAACCCATCGACATAAAAGAGGGCATGATATCCTATCGTTCCAATTAAAACACCGCCAATTATAGGTCCAGCACCCATTCCTAAGTTAATAGCAAGCCTTAATAGAGTAAGAGAACGTGTCTTGTTCTCTGGTTTTGAATATGCACTAAGTGCCACAAAAAAAGCTGGGCGCCCCATATCAGCAAGAGTAATAAGAATAAAAAAGGATACACATAGTCCCATGAAGTCAGATACATGCATGACCCACAAGAAGTTAATTCCTGTAAAAAAAAGACTCATAA
>CAKZKZ010000687.1 GCA_937124495.1 uncultured Dokdonia sp.
CTTTGGTCGCGCCTCGCAAAGACGGTTCTATTCATGAGATTGCTGCGCTGCGCTCGCAAAGACGTGTGATTCAATAGGTTGCCGCGTTACTCACTATCGCTCGCTCCTCGCAAAGACGTATGTTTCATAAGATTCCCCATGCATCCTTATTGTTTGTTAACTGTACTCATGAATGCTATGCATTTGCCACGTGCCCTTATCTGCCAATAGGCAAGCTTTCATTGACGACGGTAGTCGTTCAAAAAATCGTAATTCACATGTCACACTGAGCTTGTCGAAGTGCTTTATGAGGTAATCTCTTGTTAAAAAAGTGCCTTATACTTCTCTGCGACTCCGATCCATGTGTACAGCTTATCGGCAATCGTTTTCATGGTTGCTGCATTGGTCACCAGATCTGATTTTAAGATTGAACTCATTAAATCAGACAATTCATCACTTGATTGAAAATAAAATGCCTGATTACAGGTGGTTTCACTATTATACTGAACTCCATAAGCAACCACAGGAAGCCCTAAACTCATTGCTTCTACTAAAGACGGGTTTGTTCCTCCGGCAGAATGCCCATGCACATACATATAACAATTACTGCGCAGTTCGTTTAATAATTTTTGATTATAAATAGGGTCTAATAAATGTATATGGCTTATACCATCGTAGTTCCGTTTCATTTGTCTACCAAAATCACTTTTATTCCAGTTCCCAACTAAAACCAGAGGCAATTGTTTTGTTTTACTAAATGCCTGTAGTATCATTTCAATATTATTCTCGGGCTCAATACGGCATACCTTAAAAGCATAGGGGTGTTTTAAAAAAGGGTACTGCTTTAGGCTTGTTGCAGACAATGTTTCTCTTGTAGTATGATCTCCTCCATAGGCAATTAGATGAGAAGGTTTCCCATAGCTAGTACTCACATGATTTTGAATCACCTTATTATCTGCCACCACCTGATCGGCATATTTTACAGCTAAGCGTTCTGAAAATTTTAAAAACCATTTTGCAAAGCCATTCCACTTCTGGCGTTTCCACTCCAGGCCATCAATATTAACAATAAACTTTTTTTTAGAAAACAAGCGCACAAAGGGCAAGATGACACAACCAGAAACTCCTAATACCACAATCGTATCGGCATACTTTAAGGCATCCATAATACACAGCATATCGTACAAGATACTCTGCATCCCATTAGCCTCAAGATTTACATATTTTAAACGGCAATTATTGTAGCACTCTAACTTTTTATCATAAGATTTAGACGAACAATAGACTGTAAAGTCAAACTCGGTATTTAAAGCCTTAGTGATATATTCTGTAAGTGTTTCAAAACCTCCATAATTGGCAGGTAAGCCTACTGTACCGACAATTGCAATTTTTTTAAGCATTTAATATGTTTAAAATTGTTTTATTAAAATTAGCTTCATTAAAAAACAAAGCTCGCTCTCTGGCACTTTTTGATAAAGCCATACATTTAGATTCGTTATTAGAAAGCATACGTATTTTATCTGCTATCTCTATAATATTATAAGACGCTATTAGATAGCCCTCCTTATTATTAGCAACAATTTCTGTAGGCCCACCAACTGGAGGCACAATAACAGGAATACCGAAACTCATCGCCTCAATAATAGTTAAACCAAAGGTTTCAATACAAATATCCACTCTAGACAAATTTAAAACCAAATTTGCTTGTTGATAAAACGGAATCACATTTTTTTGACGCGGTACTAATGTTACATTTTGTGGAACATTGATAGCATTTATATAGTCGTGTATCTCTTGCTTATTTGCATTTAAAACTACCGTAAACTGGATAGGTTTTTCAGCTAACAAAGCTCTTGCTATGGCAAAAAACTCCTTAACCCCTTTATAATCTTTTAAGGATGCAATCATTAACACTTTAAACATGCTATTTGAGCGATATTGATACTTATGAGCTTCGGCTTGCAGTACAAAATACTTAGGTACCCCATTATAAACCACATGGGCTTCTTTACCTTTAAAGTACTCAGAATTTTTTACCGATTCTGAAACATACATCACTTTGCTAGCCGTAAACTGAATAATACTCCTCAAAAAATATTTTAAGCTTAAAGGAGTCATGCTAATTTCGTGTACGTGGTAATATACTGGTTTTCGCATCATAAAACCTGCTAGTGCTGCTCCAAACGGTAACATGGTATTCACATAGATTACCACATCTTTATTTACATATTTTAACAGTTTGAAGAACAATAACAACTGCGATAGCATAAAAGAAGCTAAAGTCGCATACCGGTTATTAAAGCGTTTGTAAAAATAATACTGATGCTTCTTCACTATATTAGATAAAAAGCCTGTACTCTCATTACCTGACTTCCCTGTAAAAAGAATAACATCATTCCCGCTTTCTTTAACTGATGTTACCACCTGAGACAATACCTTTGGGCTCCCACTATAATCATTAAGTAAATGGATAAAAATATACTGCATTAGGCCGTGTGAGTTTTAGTTAAAACAAAATTAGACAGTTGAAAATAACGATACGAGGTGTCCTCTTCACCGGCTTGCTTCCAAAATAAAAAGCGTTCTATAAGATATAAATTAATCAATACCTGTGGTTCTAAATTAATCCCTAAGCTATTTAAATACAACTTAAATTCAGCCTGTTTATCGGGGGCACTTAAGTTATTATAAATAAGCTTGTTTTCGGTATATTTTATAATTGGATCTACATAAAAATTTAGCAAATCTTCCATTGGCAACCCTTTAGTTGTCGTTTCTTCAAAATCAAAAAGTAATACTTTAGGAAGGGCTAGTAAATTCCAATGCTTAAAATCACGGTGCGTTAAACCTAAAGGTAATTTTGTAGCGCCATAGTTTTTTTTAAGACTATTTAAATAGGTGATTTGAGAATCAACAGAAGTAAAACCTGCGCCCTGTATTTTATGTATTAAGGTATTTATATAAGTGTCTAGCTGCATAACGGTTTTAGGGACAGCCTTAAAAAACTCAAGGAGTAGCGGTACCAAATTTAAAGGTGCTTTTGAAGGCTTTAGCTCCTTAAGGTGGGTGTTAGATAATTTAAAAGAACAATACTGCCCTACCAAATCCTTCTCATCATAGAATTTAGAGATTTGAAAATGTTTTAAGGGTACCTTTAACAATGCATAGATACCCGCTTCATTTTTGACCTTTTGATAACTACTGCCAAAGGCAAACTTTTCAAAATACTGCTTGTGGTGGTGTACAATCATTTTATTACGCGTTGGAGAAACAAGTACAGAACAAGATTCGTCTAAATTAAAAGGTATCTCCTGCTTACAAAGCGCATTAAGATACTCGGTAATTTGGATATCGCTTTTAAAATTATAAAAAGGCAATTTTCCTACAACAAATAAAACGCCATGAAGCCCTCTTTTTAAAACTTTAGCCTTAAAAGACGTCGCCTTATAAAACCGTAGCGACATCCCAACAGATGTCCAACTTTTACAGTTTACAACATACGTAGCAGCGTTGTTACCTGTTAATACAAAAAAATGGGTTTGCTCTATGAATTTCATCTGCTAACACTCTCATTAAACGCATTCGAAATAACCTCGTATATTTCCGCACCACGCGCATCCCAAGTAAATTTCTCGCTTGCTTTTTGTGATTTCACCCCCATCTTGTCTCTAAGCTCTTTGTCTGTTAACTTCAAAACCCCCTCCTTTAGTTCATTAATTACCATCTGTCTATTTTGAATTGGAATTATGATCGCATAATCCTCAGAAAAATATCTTGTATACCCTAAAGTATCAGTGCAAATAAGAGGTTTCCCCAATGCCATCGCATCAAATGCAGTTGTAACAGCGCCTTCCTTTAAACTCGGGTTAACAACAACATCGCTTAACAGCATGTGTTGGTTATATTCATCCATAGAAATAGCACCCAACATCTTTATATATTTGTTTAGGTTTTTCTCTTTTATTAAATTTTGAAGGCGATTCCAATCAGCGCCATTCCCAATTATTTTAAGACGAATTTCAGGAGCAACCTCTTTAGCTAAAGCGAAGGCCTCAATTATCAAATCAAACCCTCTCCATGGATCTAACTTTCCAACGATGATGTAGTTTATAGTCTCATTAGAATTTTTAGCATTTATAAGCTCAAATGAACGGGAAGCTACAGCTACATCGGTAAAAAGAATGGCTTTATTACCAAACTTTGGGCTTATACTATCCTTTAAAAACTCTGTTTTACAAAGAACTAAATTTGCATTTTCACAACGCTTGTTAAACCCTGAATTGTACTTTAATGTACTGACAACCGTTCTTCGCAACCATTCTATACCCCTACCTTTAGCATTATAATGCTTTGAAAACTCAGAAGAAATAGTTTCTACTCCTCCTGTAGGTCCCCAAATAAAGAATTGTTTTTGACCATAAGAACTTACAGACCACAATGCATTCCCATAGGTTAAATGGTGAAATATGCTAATACCATTGTTTTGCATGGTCCTTTTAACAATGCTGTTAGTAGCCCATTGCCAAATATTATAATAGGTACGAACCCCTCTCATACCCTTTTTCCAAAAACGCAGATAGTATGGTAAATCAAAATAAATAAAGTTTATGTTACTGTATCCCTTGTTTTCTTTAAGCCAAGATTCAATGGTAGTTTGATTGCTTTTTCTGGTTAACACCCATAAATCAAAATACTTCGACATCTGAAGTACCCAATGCCAACCTACACCAATTTCAGAACCCAAATTAGGTTCACAGGCATAAGCTGATACAAATATTTTTAGTTTATTTTTCATTTGCTACTTTAATAATCTCTTTCCTTTTTAAATAAAATAACTTGCATACTTATTATCCTGATTCTTTAAAATAAAATCAATTATTTCATTTATTGCAACATCTGGTTTGGTATTATTCTCTATTCTCTTATATCTAGAATCGTTGTCACATACATAATTAAGTTTCTTATAAATACTATTAATTTGCTCTTTTGTAAGCTCTTGCTTACGTTGCAGAATTATGTCAGGTTTTACAAAAATTATAAAATTATAATTCAACTTTGGTACAAATTTTCTAAAAAAGAAAATAAACTTAAAGTTTATGTTAATGCGAGACCTCTTACTGTCACTAATAATATCTGTAAAATACCTATCAAAAATCACAACTCCTCTTCTAAACAATACAGGTTTTATAATTTTATTATAACCTACGACATAATCTATGATATAATAAAAAAGGCGAACAATAGAGCTCAATACTCCTGTTTTTCCTCCGCGATGTGGCTCACTATAATTTTCATCTACTTCTCGCTTTAAACCTGATTTCTTAAACACCTCGGCTAATCGAGGTATAATAGTAGGTCTAAAATGATTAAGTGTCGTTTCTCTATATACTGCGCTTAAAATAGAATGTAACTCATTTAAAATTGTTGTTTTACCTGAACCATCTGGCCCAGCTATACTAAATGAAAAACCATTTGGTTTACATTTTCCTTTTACGTAATAGTAAATAAACTCTGAAGATAACTTGAATTGCTTTAACGGCCTATTTCTCAAACT
>CAKZKZ010000688.1 GCA_937124495.1 uncultured Dokdonia sp.
AATTAACATCAAATCTGGCATATACCTGCATAATTATAGCTTCAATAAAATTTACAAAGTAGAGGACGATTCCATCCGACTCATTAGAAACATTCCAACCAATCCTAAAAACAGTTTAAATAGAGCTTCAGCTTTAAAAGATTCTCTTTACCTAGTCATCAATAAAAGAGGAGAAAGTTCTTTTCTAAATATTAAAACGGGTAAAATACTTAACAAAGCTCCTTTGTTTAAAGGATCATATATTTCAGCGATTCATCAAGATAATAATGGTGGGATATGGTTGGGTACATTAAAAAAAGGACTTTTCTACATTCCTAACATTGAGGCATTAACTTATGATAATATTCTTGAAAAAGAAATTTACACATCCCTAGAAATCAATAAATATGGAACTGTTTTTATTGGAACATTGAACGGAAAGATATATGAAATTGACACCACCCAAAAAGTAAAACTTTTTCGTCAGTTTCCTAGCGGGCAAGATGTTCTTTGCATCAAAGACATTCCTCAACATGACCGTATTTTTATTAATGAATCAGTTTACAATTATAAAAATGAATTTTCTCATTCTACAAACGTAGGCTTTAGCATAAAGCATATTACTAAAATAGATGATCAGCTGTATGGAATTGCTTCTCGTAAAAGATACTACTTCAGAGAGTTATCTTTTATCGACGAGGTAGCGGGTAAAAAGCACAAATTATATCCGCGCCCCTCAATTGATTTACCTCAGAATAAGAATCATGCACTTGATATGGAAAACGCAAAGTATAGTTATTTCGATCCAAAATCAGGCGTCACTTATATTGCGAACACACGCGGTTTAATTTTATATAAAAACAATAAACTTTCGGAGTTAAAATTTGAAGAAGAATCAATCAATGTTACAGGAATAATTGAATGGAAGAAAAGACTCTATTTTGCCACACTAAACAAAGGTTTATTGACACTTAACAACGGCAAATTAGAGCGGTATTTAATCGATGGAAAACCTATAGATGTTGAGATAAATACAATCCGACACTATGAAGGTTTCATATACGTCCGATCGGAAAATAAACTATTTAGGTTTAATGCTAAATCAAAAAACTTAACCGAATTTAATGTTTCCAATGGTCTTAGTCCTGAAAAAATAATAGATTTTAAGATTTATAACAAGCAACTTTGGGCGATATCGACAGAATCTATCCAGCAAATTAATTTAGCTAGTTTTTTCAATCAAAAAAATAATCCGTTTTGTTATTTGAATGATGTTTTGGTAAATGGTCGTCCAGTTAGGAATGAGAAAGAATTTGAGTACAATAGAAATAATTTCAAGTTTACATTAAACACCAATGAAATAGCATACAGCAATAATGTTTCATACGTCTATCAACTCATTGGATTTGAATCAAAGCCAATTGAAGCCAAAGGAGCGAATCGGGTTATTTCTTATAACAATCTTTTACCAGGAGAATATACCTTGCAATACTACGCCAAACATATTGATGGAGCCAAATCAATAACAAATTCATTTAGCTTTGTAATTACTCCTCCTTTTTGGAAAACATGGTGGTTTATTACCTTATCCATATTGACTTTCATTGCATTAATGTTCTTATTTTTCTTATTACGAGTTAAAGTTATAAAACGGAAACTCTCTCTAGAAAACAAGGTAAGAAAATCAGAAATAAGGGCTATAAAAGCTCAGATGAATCCTCATTTTATTTTTAACACGCTCAATTCCATTCAAGACCTAATCATTTTACAAGATCTAAGAAAAACTAATCATTACCTATCTATTTTCGCCGATCTCATGAGAAACGTTTTAAATGTTTCTGGCGAAGATGAGATAAGTGTTCAACAAGAATTAGAATTACTCGGAAACTATATCAATCTTGAAAAACTCAGATTTGAAGAAGACCTAGAAGTAATTATTGATTGCCAATTATCCTCCCATCAAAAGGAAACGATCAAAATTCCTAGTTTACTTTTGCAACCCTATATAGAAAATGCATTTAAACATGGGTTGATGCACAAAAAGGGGAAGAAAGAACTTACCATTAATTTTTTCTTAAAAGATAACGCTTTTTTGATTTGTGAAATCATTGACAACGGAATTGGATTTTCCATGTCGAATGATATTAAAAAAAGAAGAAATAAAACCTACCAATCATTTTCTTCAACAGCAAATATGAAAAGACTTGAATTAATCAATAACCTTTCACACAAAAAGAAACAAATTACATTACAAACAAGTAACTTGAAAGATTCCATTCTAGACCCTGGGACAATAATAACTATTCAATTTCCCCTGTCCTTCTAGAAAGAATACTCGTAAATAGATTGTCAATCGTACATTTTACAAAAACGTTTATGCAAAAAAAGAGCGTTTCAAGAATAATTCACTTCATGTCATGAGTTTGCCCTTTTAGAGAATTCACATTCCAATTAATATTGAACCTAAAATATTAATACACACGGAATATGAAAAAAACTATACTCTCTATTTTAGCCTTTTCAACACTGGCTTTTTCTATAAACGCACAAAACGTAAACATCCCTGATGCTAATTTTAAAGCAGCATTAGTTGGAAATGCTTCACTCAACACCAACGGAGATACTGAGATTCAAACAAGTGAAGCTTCAGGGTATTCTGGTTCGATTAACGTGAATTCCCAATCCATATCTGACCTAACAGGTATAGAAGCTTTTACTAATATACCAACATTACTGTGTGCCAATAATCAATTGACAACTTTAGATGTATCTTCTAACATTGCACTAACATATATAGTCTGTGATGATAATATGATAACAAACTTAGATTTATCTAATAATACTGCATTAACTAGTGTGCTTTGCGACAATAATCAACTAACTGCCTTAAATTTAACTAATTGTATAAGTTTAGAATATATTGAATGTTACAACAATCAAATTAGTTCATTGAATGTATCTACCAATAGTAGTTTAGAAGAACTGTATTGTAATAACAACCAACTAACCAGCATAGATATTTCTGCTAACTCTTCTTTAACTAATATATCGTGCAGTGATAATCAATTAACTTCTTTAAATTTAGCGAATGGAAACAATACCAATATGGACGGTGGGGCATATGCCAACGTTTGGGCATTGAATAATCCCAGTCTAACTTGTATTCAAAAAGATGTCGGATATACCCCTGACAGTTATTATTGGAACGTTGATGCAATTGCCAGTTATAGTGATAACTGTGCCTCTACTCCTTGCACAGTAAACATCCCAGATGCTAATTTTAAAAATTATTTAGTTGGATATTCAGCTATTAACACAAATGGTGATACGGAAATACAATGTAGTGAGGCTAGTGCTTTTAATGGAGGAATATATTGTCAGAGTCTAAATATATCAGATTTAACAGGTATTGAAGCGTTTACAGCTTTAACAGTGCTTTATTGCTATTCTAACTCTTTGAGCATTTTAGATGTAAGTCAAAATACAGCATTAAATAATCTTGTTTGTTTTAATAATTCTTTGAACAGTTTAGATGTAAACCAAAATACAGGCTTGACAAACCTTTCTTGCTCTAATAATTCTTTAAATAGTTTAAACATAAATCAAAACACGGCTTTAACAGCTTTACATTGTTCTAGTAACCCCATAGGCAGTTTAGATGTAAGTCAAAACACAGTATTGAACGAGCTTACCTGTGCCAATAACTCTTTGAGCAGTATAGACTTAAGTCAAAACACAGTTTTGGAGTGGCTTTATTGTGATAATAATTCCTTAACCAGTTTAGATGTAAGTCAAAATACAGCTCTACTTGAGTTAGATTGCACCAATAACTCTTTGAGCAGTTTAGACATAAGTCAAAACGTCGCTATCGAAGGACTTTATTGTGAAAATAATACCTTAACAAGTTTAGATGTAAGCCAAAATACAGCTTTAGTTGAGTTTGATTGCAATAATAACCTCCTGAACAGCTTGAATATGGCGAATGGAAATAATGGAACCTTAACGTACTTTAATTCAGAAAACAATCCAAATCTAACTTGCATTCAAGTAGATGACGTGGCTTATAGTACTACAAACTGGACAGATATTGATGCAGGAGCAAGTTTCAGCTTAAATTGTGGAGGGACTGTATTAGTTTCTTCAATCAATGTACAAGGACAA
>CAKZKZ010000689.1 GCA_937124495.1 uncultured Dokdonia sp.
CCTGAGGAGTAACTATGGCCATCGTCTGACGAGATTCTACGGCGCTTCTTTTTTCGCTTTTTGCTTTTTTTCTCCTTCTCCTTTTCCTTCTTCTCCTTCTTACTCTTCTTTATCTTCGCACTAACTTCTTCCTCCTTTTCCTCCTCCACTTTCACTTCTTCCTTCACATCATCATCGTCATCAGAAGAATACTTAATTTTCTTACTTTTCTTTTCTTTTTTCTCTTTTTTCTCTTTTTTATTCTTCTTATTCTTTGTTGTGATGTATCTTGAAGTTCCTGGTTCTCCAGTTGCTTTGTGCTCTGTGCACTCTAAGATTACTTGTACTCTGTTCCCTCTCTTGGCCATTTCTGTTACTCTTTAATGGGATTATTTAGTTAAGAATCCTTTTGCACGAGCTTCTTTAAGCACTGCTGAGATTCCTTTCTTATTAATATTTTTTAAAGCAGATGTTGACACTTTTAGTGTAATCCACTTATCTTCTTCAGGAATGTAAAAACGCTTTTTTACAAGGTTAACGTTAAATTTACGCTTCGTTTTATTCATGGCGTGAGAAACGTTGTTTCCTACCATTGCTCTTTTTCCTGTAAGCTCACAAACTCTTGACATCTTAATTAGCTTTTCTTGTTATTTCAAAACAGGGTGCAAATTTACATAAAATCTATTGCTACACCAAAACAAAATACTAGTTTTTTAATATTTCTTCATGCAATAGCTCTAATGCCTTATTTACAGCCTTTCCAATCACTCTTTCTCTATGGTTTCCCATCATAAAATGATGTGCTATACTACCTTCTGGAGTTGCAATTCCAATATATACAGTTCCAACAGCTGCATCAGAATCTCCTTTTGAAGGCCCTGCATTTCCTGTAGTGGCAATGGCATAATCTGTATTGTACATTTTTTTTACTTGTACCGCCATCGCTTCTGCTACTTCTGCGCTTACCACAGAATGCTTTTCTATAAGTGCTTCATCTACCCCTAAGACTTCTATTTTTGATCGTGTCGCATACGTCACTGTACTACCTACCAAATATCCAGAAGCACCAGGGTTAGAGGTAAATCGTTGTACAAGACTACCTCCTGTACAACTCTCTGCTATAGAAAGTGTTTTTCCTTGCGCTATAAGTAGTTGTCCAATCAATGATTCAAAAGCCCCTTCATCTTCATAACCAATAAATATATCTTCAACGAGAATTTCTAGCTTTTGTAATTGCACCTGCATGATAGCATCTACTTCTTCTTTTATGATACCTATAGTAGATAATCGTAGACGTACTCGCCCAAATGATGGTAAGTATGCTAGCTTAATAGCCGAAGGAAGTTCGTTTTCAAAAGTCTCTATACGTTGTGCAATAGCACTTTCTCCCATCCCATAGGTAAGTAAGGTTTTATGGAGAATGTATGGAAGATTAAATTGTTCTTTTAATCTTGGTAATACTTCATATTCCATGAGCCCTTTCATCTCGTGAGGAACACCTGGCATTGATATAAAAATCTTTCCATCTTGTTCCATCCACATACCTGGAGCAGTGCCAAAACGATTGGTCAAGATTGTCGCTTTAGAAGGGACTAATGCTTGTGTTTTATTGGATTCTAGCAATGGTTTTTTTACATACTTCTTAAAAAGATGAGTGACATGGTCTAGTACTTCTTGATTAAAGACAAGTTCATCATCAAAAAACTCACAGAAAGTGCTTTTTGTAACATCATCTTTGGTAGGACCTAATCCTCCGGTAACAATGATAATATCTGAGGTCGCTTTCGCGAAAGCAAAACTTTCCAGAATATGATCTTTATCATCTTGTACCGAACTAATTTGGTATACAGAAATTCCAATATCGTTAAGTGCCGTAGAAATATAAGCAGAATTGGTATCTACAATCTGGCCGATAAGAATCTCATCGCCTATTGTAATAATATGTGCTTTCATAAAAATTTAGAAGTTAAAATCTTCTTTTAACTCGCTTATTACGATATTGAGTGTCGTAATAATCTGATCGAGTTGTTCTTGTATAGCAGAGGTAGGTTTACTAGACTCTGACCATTTTTCCATAGATGCAATTTGTTTTAATAAATCGATTCCAAACATATCTAAGTTCGGTTTCATTTTATGAGCAAATTGATACGCCATCTTATGATTATCATTTTCTATGGCTGTTTGCATAGATTGCATATCTGGGGGAATCTCTTGTAAAAAAGTTTCTACAATCACGGTTACAAAACTATCATCGCCTCCTGCAATTTCTCTAACTTTCTCTAGGTTATAATTTCTTGTCATCACTATTTCACTTGTATAGAAAACATCTCAACATCTCCTATAAATCCTTTTAATTTATCGTTTACAGCAACAGGTCCGACTCCTGCTGGGGTGCCTGTAAATATAATATCTCCAATCTTTAAAGTAAAATATTTTGAGACATATTCTATTAATTCATCAATTTTCCATAGCATATGGCTTGTATTACCTTGCTGAATAATTACATCATTTTTTTGCAAAGTAAAATTTATATTGTCAACATTTTTAAGCTCTTCAGTCGAGAGCCAATTACCTATAACTGCTGACCCATCAAACGCTTTTGATTTTTCCCAAGGCAATCCTTTTGTTTTTAATTGGCTTTGTAAATCGCGAGCTGTAAAATCTATTCCTAATCCAATTTCTTTATAATATTTATGCGCAAATTTTTTATCGATATACTTACCTACCCTGTTTATTTTAACCAGAATCTCAACTTCGTGATGCACATCATTTGAAAAATCTGGAATAAAAAAAGGTTGCTTTTTAAGAAGAATAGCTGTGTCTGGCTTTAGAAAAACAACTGGATCTGAAGGCCTTTCGTTTTCTAATTCTTTGATATGTTCGGTGTAATTTCTTCCGATGCAAATTAACTTCATAACTTTTATTAATGAGATTCCTGTCTTCGCAGGAATGACAAGATTATCCCAATTTATTATTAAAGTTTTTTAATTTTATTGCCGTTAGTACTTTTTTGGTGTATAAAGGACAATCAGCCTTACGTCACCATCCCAAATACCCTGGTTCTTTTTCTGAACCCTCGGTTCCCCACTTACCTTTATGCTTGCCAAAAGAAAAACATTCTACACCTTCTTTATTATATGTAATAAATCCAGCAAAATCGGCAAACTTTTTACGTGAACTAAATTCTGCTACAAACTTAGTGTCATTTTCCCCTTCACCATATTTAGCAATTTGAGCTTTTACAACCTCGTAAGTGGCATTGGTATCTGCTTCTGCACTATGAGCTCCATCTAAGTTTTTATCACAATAAAATTTATAAGCGGCGCTTAATGTACGTTGTTCCATTTTATGAAAAATAGTTTGCACATCAATTGATAAACAATTTTTCATATCGAAATCAATCTCAGCACGTAGCATTTCTTCTGCCAAAAGCGGAATATCGAATCTGTTGGAATTAAAA
>CAKZKZ010000690.1 GCA_937124495.1 uncultured Dokdonia sp.
AAATTGCGTACGCGGATCACTTTTACGACCTGTTGCTCTATTGACAAAGCCTTCTCGTATGAATACTTTTGCATGAATAAAGCTATTTGGAATCAGGAAATGACGCATTTTCAAATACTCTTCACCAAACATTCTAAACTCAAAAGAATCTTTAAAATCTTCAACAGTAAAAGCGGCCCATCCTTTTCCGTTTTTTGAGACACGGTGTTGCACATCTGTAATCACACCCCCAAAAGTGAGTTCGCGATTTACATACGTTTCCATGGCACTAAAATGAGTTACCGTTGCATTACAGAACGTTTTCATTTCTGTTTTAAAATCATCAAGTGGATGTCCAGAAATATAAACCCCTACTACCTCTTTTTCTCTTCGTAGTTTTTCCATAGTACCCCATTCTTCACAGGGTGGGACTATAGGTTCTGGAATCTGCACTTCACTTGCCTCTCCAAATAAACTTACTTGAGCACTATTTTCATTTTCTTGAAAACGAGCGCCGTATTTTACTGCTTTTTCTAAGAACGTAATTCCGTCTCCCTCATCGTGAAAAAACTGTGCACGATGCGAATCACCTAGTTCATCAAATCCACCCGCAAGGGCTAGACTCTCAAATGCCTTTTTATTTGCTGCGCGTAAATCAATACGGCGTGCAAAATCAAATACTGATTTGTATTTACTTTCTTGCCTGTTTTCTACAATGGTTGCAACAGCTCCTGTTCCAACTCCTTTTACAGCACCCATTCCAAAACGAATCGCTCCATTATCATTTACGGTAAACTTTCTAAAGGATTCATTAACATCAGGACCCAATACTTCCATTCCCATACGCTTACACTCTTCCATAAAGAAGGTTACTTGCTTGATGTCATTCATGTTATTAGAAAGTACCGCTGCTAGATATTCAGCTGGGTAATGCGCTTTCAAATAGGCTGTTTGATAAGCAATCCAAGCATAACAAGTGGAGTGTGATTTATTAAAGGCATAGGCCGCAAATGCTTCCCAATCCTTCCATATTTTTTCTAACTTTTCAGGATCATGTCCTTTTGCAGAAGCCTGCTCGATAAACTTAGGCTTCATTTTATCTAGTACCGCGATTTGCTTTTTACCCATCGCTTTACGCAAAACATCGGCTTCACCTTTGGTAAAGTCGGCTAACTTTTGCGACAAGAGCATCACTTGCTCTTGGTATACTGTAATTCCGTAAGTTTCTTTCAGGTACTCTTCCATCGCAGGAAGATCATATTCAATATCTTCTTCGCCATGCTTACGACGTACAAACGACGGAATATATTCCATCGGCCCTGGACGATACAAAGCGTTCATAGCAATCAAATCTTCAAAAACAGTAGGTTTTAAAGACTGCATGTGTTTTTGCATTCCGGGAGATTCATATTGAAAGATCCCTACCGTATCTCCTCGCTGGAATAGTTCGTATGTTTTCTCATCATCCAACGGAAAATTCTCTGGATCAAGATCTACATCATGGCGATACTTTACGAGCTTCACGGTGTCCTTAATCAGCGTTAATGTTTTAAGACCCAAGAAATCCATCTTAAGCAGTCCCGCCTCTTCTACCACCGAGTTATCGAACTGCGTCACATATAGATCGGAATCTTTTGCTATCGCTACAGGCACGAACTTGGTAATATCATCTGGTGTAATAATGACCCCACACGCATGAATTCCCGTATTACGCATAGAACCTTCTAGCTCTTTTGCTTTACGTAACATTCTTCCTTCCAAGTCATCTCCTTCAGAAAGATTGATCAGCTCATTTACTTTGACAAGGTCGTCTGCTCTAAACTTTCCTTTTAACTCCTTTTCACTCTTTCCTAAAATCTTATTAAGCTTAGACATATTAGGAATAAGCTTTGCAATACGATCGGCATCTCCTAATGGTAAATCAAGCGCTCTTGAGGTATCTCGTATCGACGACTTTGCCGCCATGGTTCCGTAAGTGATAATTTGAGCCACCTGGTTTGCTCCATACTTATCAATTACATATTGCATCACACGACCACGTCCTTCATCATCAAAATCAATATCGATATCGGGCATACTCACACGATCCGGATTTAAGAATCTCTCAAAAAGTAGATCGTACTTCAACGGATCAATATTAGTAATCCAAAGACAATAAGCAACCACACTTCCCGCTGCCGATCCACGTCCTGGACCAACAGACACATCCATATTACGTGCTTCTCGTATAAAATCTTCTACAATCAGAAAATACCCAGGATACCCTGTTTTTTCGATAACATCAAGTTCAAAATCTAGACGTTCTATAACCTCTTCTGTGAGAGGCTCTCCATATCTCTTTTTGGCACCTTCAAACGTAATGTGCTTTAAAAATTTATTCTCTCCTCGTTTACCACCATCTTCTTTATCTTCTTCAAAAAGAAATTCTTCAGGGATATCAAAGGCAGGCAGAAGTACATCACGCGCTAGTTCATAAGCTTCTACTTTGCCTAGAACTTCCTGTACATTAAGAATCGCCTCTGGAAGATCCCTAAAAAGGGCTTTCATCTCATCTGGGCTTTTAAAGTAGTATTCGTTATTAGGCAAACCATAACGATACCCGCGACCGCGACCTTTTGGAGTAGCTACTTTTTCTCCATCTTTCACACACAAGAGAATATCATGTGCTTCGGCATCTTCTTTGTCTACATAAAACGTATTGTTTGACGCAATCAATTTAATGGTATGCTTTCGCGAAAGCGTAACCAGCACCGGCATTACTCTATCTTCATCTTCTTGCCCATGTCGCATGAGCTCAATATATAAATCGTCACCAAACTGTTCTTTCCACCACAACAAGGCTTCTTCTGCTTGTTTTTCTCCAACATTTAGAATCTTACTAGGCACTTCTCCATAGAGATTTCCCGTAAGTACGATAATATCTTCTTTGTATTGCTCAATAACTTTTCTATCAATACGAGGGACATAATAGAATCCATCTGTATAGGCTATAGATGCCATTTTTGCTAGGTTGTGATAGCCATTTTTATTTTTGGCAAGCATCACGATTTGATACCCGTTATCTTTCTGACTTTTATTGGTATGATCTACACATACATTAAATTCACAACCTACAATAGGCTTGATCGCTTTTGCTTCTGGTTCATTTCCTTCGGCAATGGCAGCTTCATTTTTTGCCTTGACTCCTTTGTTATGATTCTTGACTGCTTTTACAAAATGGAAAGCACCCATCATATTTCCAGTATCGGTCATCGCAACCGCTGGCATATTATATTTTGAAGCCGCATCTACAAGGTTGTTGATATTTGTTGTAGACTGTAAAATAGAAAACTGCGTATGATTATGAAGATGTGCAAACGCAACATTTGCCATTTGCGCTTCATTATCAGCTATTTCTGTTTGTGAAATCTCAGGAGCTTCATTCTCTTTCTCAAGCGACTTCCGAATCTTCTCAGACGCTTTCTTAAGATTAATATGCTTGAGCCCTATAAATGTTATTGGCTGCGGATTACTTTCTGAAAAGTTCTCAAAGTAATCTGGCTGCACATCGAGTTGTTCTTGTGTAAAAACTCTTGTGCGAATCAATTCAAAAAAGCAACGTGTCGTTGCCTCTACATCGGCAGTAGCATTATGCGCTTCCCCAAAGCCTTCTCCAAATAAATGCTTATGTAGTTCTGTAAGTGTAGGCAATTTAAATCGTCCCCCTCTACCTCCAGGAATCTGACATAGTTTTGCTGTCGTTTCTGTACAGGTATCTAGTACGGGTAATTCTTGAAGATCATTAGGAAGTGACTGTCTATGAAACTCGGCTCCCATAATATTCACATCAAAGCCTACATTCTGACCTACAACATATGTTGTTTTTGATAATGCAATATTGAATTTTTCAAGTACTTCTTGCAATGATATCCCATCACGAGCTGCTAACTCTGTAGAGATTCCATGAATACGTTCTGCATCATACGGAATATCGAATCCTTCTGGCTGGATCAAATAGTCTTGATGTTCAATAACATTTCCCATAGCATCGTGTAACTGCCAAGCAATTTGTATCGCGCGAGGCCAGTTATCAGAATCTGTAATAGGAGCATTCCAGTTTTTAGGTAATCCAGTGGTTTCAGTATCAAAAATCAGGTACATACGTATGCGTATTTATAACAAAGAAATGTACTAAAAATCTTCAGATAGCGTATCATTATTCACACAGGAGTTATTAAATGTTATCCACGAAAAAAGGGCTTCAAAATGAAGCCCTTTTTATTATTTTTTATCGTTGTATACTAGTAGCTTACAGAAAATTCTCCATCTGTAATTGAAAATCCATCTACTTCAAAAATAAAGTTTCCAGAAACTTCATCTGCAGTTGTATCATTAGAAACAATGGTTAATGTACCAGATTGCGCTTCCAATACCGTGCTCGTTCCTAGTAAAATATAAGAACCTTTAAAATCTCCTCCAGGTGTAATATCATACGTTCCCGGTGGTGTATCCGGAGAAAACAATACAGAAATAGACGCTTGTTGTGTCTGCCCAGAGACTGTTAAAAGATTAGACTCAACTGTCGAGATAATAGTAGGGTTGAATATCACCGTGTTTACTCTGGCTGTAAATGTATCACTGGTTCCTACATCTGGTGTATCACCAAGCGCTGTTAGAATAGGAACACCAAACATGAATCCTTGACTCATTGTAATAGTATCTTGAATTCCATTACGTAATGCCGTAAAGTTAAATGTTCCAGAAACGGTGTTATCACCATTAATCTCATAATTTACTTGACCGCTCGCATTTGTTGAAGCAGTAGAAAATACATTTCCAAACTCGTCTGTAAAAGAAGCAATATTGGTATTTGGATTGTCTCCTCCTAATTGAACTTGGCTTTGATTAACAGAATTAATCAATATACTGAGTGTTTGTGCGTCTGAATTCCCTTGTATCACAAGGCTTCCGTTGTCGTTAAAGACAGCTCGACTATCTGCAGATCTAAAAAGAGTACTGTCTATAACTCCCTGTAATGCTGGAGAATTATCTTGAATTTCACTGGAGCAAGAACATATCAATGCTGCCAGAAATAGTAGGATTAATAAAGGTTTCATAATGACATAAATAGGTTTAGTGGCAAATGTACTATAAAAAAGTAAATAACGTAATGAACGCTAAAAAATTGTGTTATCTTTGCACGCCTAATTAAATCTGAGGTCGGGTACCTCAAAAATTAATTCAAATTATGTCAGTTAAAATTAGATTACAAAGACACGGTAAAAAAGGAAAACCTTTTTACTGGATCGTAGCAGCAGATGCTCGCTCAAAAAGAGATGGTAAATTCTTAGAAAAATTAGGAGTTTATAATCCAAACACTAACCCTGCAACTATTGATTTAGATGTAGACGGATCTGTAAAATGGCTACAGAACGGTGCACAACCTACAGAAACTGCTAAGCGTCTTCTTTCTTACAAAGGAGCAATGCTTAAAAACCATTTAGTTGGAGGCGTACGTAAAGGAGCACTTACAGAAGAACAAGCAGAAGAAAAATTCAATGCTTGGGTTGAAGAAAAATCAGGAAAGATTGCTTCTAAAGAAGGAGATCTTTCTAAAGCACAAGAGAAAGCGAAAGCTGATGCTCTTAAAGCTGAAAAAGCTGTAAACGAAGCTCGTATTGCAGCAGCACAACCTGAACCAGAAGTAGTTGCCGATGCAGAAGATGCACCAGCAGAAGCTACTGAGGCAGCAGCAGACTCAGAAGAGTAATATATATTCTAGCGCGATGAAGAAAGAAGACTGCTTCTATCTAGGTAAAATCGTACGAAAATATAGTTTCAAGGGGGAACTCCTAGCAAAGCTAGATACAGATGAACCCGAAATGTATACAAATTTGGAATCAGTATTCGTGGATTTTAACCCGAATCTGGTTCCTTTTTTTATGGAGTCTTCTCAACTTCATAAATCGACACTTTTGCGTTTTAAACTCGAAGATGTAGATACAGAAGAGGATGCTGATGATCTTATAGGTGCAGAATTATACCTCCCTCTTGATATGCTTCCTAAACTAGATGGAGATAAGTTTTATTTTCATGAAGTAATAGGATTTACAGCAATCGATGAGAATTTTGGAGAGATTGGCATTATAAAAAGCATCAACGACACAACGTCTCAAGCTATATTTGAAATAGATCGAGATGGAAATGAAATCCTCGTCCCTATGATAGATGATTTTATCAAAAAATTAGATCGCACTCAAAAAACGATCTTACTTCAAGTTCCCGACGGACTTATAGATCTTTACCTATAAGTATATACACGATGGGAAAAGCACCCTTTCAATTCAAACAGTTTACCGTTGCACAAGACCGATGTGCTGCCAAAATAGGAACAGATGGCGTCCTATTAGGCGCTTGGGCTTCTACAACTCATGATCCTGAATCTATTTTAGACATAGGAACTGGAACTGGCATTATTGCACTCATGCTTGCCCAACGTAGTTTTGCAGAAACTATAGATGCACTAGAACTAGATGATGATGCTTATGAGCAGGCTACAGAAAACTTTGAAAATAGTGATTGGGGTGATCGCCTTTTTTGCTATCACGCACATCTCTATGAGTTTGCTACAGAGATAGACGAAACCTATGACCTTATCATTTCTAATCCACCATTTTATGAAGCGGCCGCTGCTCCCGACGGAGATAGCGAATTATCAGATGCTCGAAAAAAAGCACGATTTGAAGATGCGATGCCTTTTGAATTACTGATAGGTGCTGTCGCCAAATTACTTTCAGAAAAGGGGCGATTTAATGTAATTATTCCGCATCACAGAGAAGATGATTTTATCACATTGGCTTCCAGCGCTCATTTATTTCCAACGCGTATTACGCATGTAAAAGGAAATCCAGAGAGTCCCATCAAAAGAAGTCTGTTGGAATTTGGACGTCTATCACAACTGGAACATGATGTGGAAGAAGGTTTTATACGCTTTCGCGAAAGCGTACTCCCCCAAGAAATTAGTATAGAATATGCCAGGCATGAATACACCGAAGCATATATTACACTTGTCAAAGATTTTTACTTAAAAATGTAGATTCTATTTTTGGGGCAAAGAAAACGTTTTCGTTACCTTTGCGAGACTAAAAATAAAACCATGCGACCAGATCTTTTTGAAGCTCCAGATTACTATAATCTTGATGATCTTTTAACTGAAGAACATAAACTAATACGTGATGCTGCTCGTGCTTGGGTAAAGCGCGATGTATCTCCTATTATTGAAGAAGCAGCTCAGAGTGCTATTTTTCCAAAATCTATCATTCCAGGACTGGCAGACATAGGTGCTTTTGGACCTTATATCCCAGAAGCATATGGAGGTGCAGGCCTTGATCAAATCTCTTATGGATTGATCATGCAAGAGATAGCAAGAGCAGATTCTGGCGTCCGAT
>CAKZKZ010000691.1 GCA_937124495.1 uncultured Dokdonia sp.
ATTATTTATAATGCAATAGACCCAACCCCTAGCTCTCAAAGTGATGAGTTTTGGATACAAGAAATACTAGTCATAAATACTACCGTAGAAGATGAGAATTCAGCACATATACAGATTTTTCATTAGTTTAATTTTCATTTGTATGAGTACGATAGCTAGTGCTCAGGAAAATGAAGAGACTACGGAAACAGGCATCGAAGATGAAACACCACAAAAAGTCCAGTATTATGGCTTGCGTATAGGTGTGGATCTCTCAAAACCCATACGCAGTTTTCTAGATGATAATTATAACGGTCTTGAAGTGATGGGAGATTTTAGAGTCAGCAATAAGTATTATATCGCAGCAGAGTTAGGTAATGAAACTCGAACTGTTGATGATTTTACAAATATTGATGTCACTTCAAAAGGTTCTTATATCAAAGCAGGATTTAATTACAATGCCTATAATAACTGGCTTGGAATGAATAACCTTATCTACGCAGGAGTTCGCGCTGGTTTTTCTACATTTACTCAAGAACTTAACACCTACACCATTTCCACCTCAAATACTTTTTTTGAGCAAGATGTACGTACTGATAGTAGAGAATTTGATGGCTTAAATGCTGTCTGGTTAGAATTTCAATTAGGAATCCAAGCAGAGTTATTTAATAATCTATACTTAGGTCTCAATCTACAAATAAAAAATAGAGTCACAGAAACAGGCCCAGATGGTTTTGAAAATGTCTACATTCCTGGATTTGGTAAAACGACAGATGCTAGTAAATTTGGCGTAGGTTATGGATATACATTATCCTACCTCATTCCTCTATTTAAGAAATAAAAAGAGATGAATGTTGGGTACGCTTTCGCGAAAGCGTATACAGCATCATTAGAAAAAATGAATGTGTAATGTGTTTCTGGTTACTTTTGTTTAGTAAATAGTAAATCATCGGCAGTTTCGCCTGCAAATAATGTATCTAAATACGCAAGGAATTCATCCTGTGAATCGTGTATATTTATTTCTTTTTTCTTTCCTACAAACCGTACGTTGTCAAAATGAGGTACGATAAGGTCGATAAAGTCTTTATTAGACACTCCTGATACATTTTTAAGGTGGTGTGGCACATATTCTATATACAACATCTTTGCATCCTTTAGAATGTCTTGCATTCCTTGTAATGCATAATATTCTGCACCTTCTATGTCTACAATGATACAATCGGGTGAAGGAAGACTTTCCTTTTTAATATGCTCATCTAGACGAACCATATCTACCTGTATTTCATCTGGATTATCATGAGAATAGAGGTAACTATCTTTCTTAGGCTTTATCTTACTGCCACCACTATTAAGCGTGTTCTTATAAAATGAAATTTTCTTTTCAGCATCCCCTACTGCGTAATTAAAAAGAGTTGCATTATCAAGATCATTAATCAATACATTTTTTGATACATATCCAAAGGTATCTGGGTTTGCTTCATACCCAACAATAGCTTTACATTTTTTAGCGATAGGGACTAACAATGTTCCTATATGAGTTCCTAGCACATATACCGTATCATCTTCTTTTATATACGTGAGTAGTTCTTTAATCTCAGAGATATTCCAACCACCTTTAAATCCTAGATATCTACCAATGGTATAATCATCAATAGGAGCCAGTATCATTCCGTTTTCGGTATCATAGATCACACCCTTTGCATGATGCCCTAATACCTTCTTTCGTAATTTTATTTTAAGCTGACGTTTTTTTACTTTTATTTTTTTCATATAAATAGTAAGATGAAGTTGTATTTATGACTCTTGTTTTTTTGCTTTTCGGCTTCCTTCGTACATTTCGTATTTGACTAACCTACTTTCCAAACTACCATTGAATAATTTTATTTTTCGACTTGGTCTTAAACCTACATGTTTTAATGCTTCCATATTTGAAGTAATAAACCATGCATGCGATCCTGGGTAACTAGACTTGAGTGTATCCCCTATCTCTGCATAAAATTCTTCCATAGCAATAGGCAATCGCTCTCCATACGGAGGGTTAAAAACCAATTGTAAGAAATCATTCCCTTCTTTTTTAGAATCAAAGAAATTTTGTTCTTCTATTGTTATAAAATCTTGGAGTTGTGCATTTTTGATATTATCTCTTGCTTTACTGATCACCGAAGGTGCTTTATCATATCCAGTAATCTTATACTTGATATCTTTTACTTTTTTTAAAGCTGAGGCTTCTATAATATCATATAAGTCAGGATCCCAATCATCCCATTTTTCAAAAGCAAATTCTTTTCTATTTAAGTTAGCAGGTACATTTGCGGCAATCATGGCAGCTTCTATAAGCATGGTACCACTACCACACATCGGATCTAATAAGTCACACTGTCCTTCCCAACCACTCATCAATATTAATCCAGCTGCTAAGGCTTCATTAATTGGAGCAATATTAGTCATCGTTCTATATCCTCTGTGATGTAATGAAGCACCACTACTGTCTAAAGATATAGTACACCAATATCCTTGTATATGTACATTAAGGCGTACATCTGGATGTTTTACATCTACATCTGGGCGTACATCCTCTTCTTTTCTAAACTTATCTACAATCGCATCTTTTACTTTAAAAGATACGTATTGAGAATGTGTAAATATATCGCCACTCACCGTTGCATTGATCGCAAATGTGGTTTTTACATTCATAAAAGCCCTTAGGTTCATCTTTTGAATACGACGATACAATTCGTCTTCATTCATGGCTCGAAATTCTGCTATAGGTTTCAAGATTTTAATTGCCGTACGACAACAAAGATTTGCTTTATACATAAATCCTTTATCTCCTTCAAAAGAAACATTACGCACACCTATCTCTACATTTCCTGCACCTAGATTACGTAATTCATTAGCTAAGATCTTTTCGAAACCAAAAAATGTTTTGGCTACCATCTTAAAGTTTTGACTGCGTTCACTCATATACCGCAAAAATACAGTATTTTTGCCCACTCAATCTGTACAAAATAAATAACTTTTGGCCGCAATCTTATTACCTCTTTTTGCCGTTATAGTTGGGTTTTTAATCGCACTAGTTTTTAAACCATCTATTAGCAATAAAGTCAGTCTATTACTGTCCTTTAGTGGGGCTTTTTTATTATCTACAATTATTTTTGAGTCTTTACCTGAAGTTTATATCAATCAAAATAGT
>CAKZKZ010000692.1 GCA_937124495.1 uncultured Dokdonia sp.
AATATACTTGTGTTGATTGACTATTCTTTCGTGAACACAATCAACTCGGTGTGTTTGTCTACCACCTTGTCAAAGAAAATTTTGAGGGCTTGGTATTGAACAGGACTCAATGATACCTCATTGATTTTGAGAGTGCTGACTACCTGAACCTGGTTGGGTTGTTGGTTGTAAGTGATGTGAAAAGAAGCCGCTTTCCCTTCCATCGCAAAGGCAGCGGTTTCGGGTACTTCTTCAGCTTTGTAGCCTTTGGGGATGTCGATGGTAAAACGATTGGTCTGTTTCATGGGATAATTGAAATCCACAGGAAATAAGCGTTCTCTTAGTTTGAAGGGATTCTCGTCATATCCTGTTGCAGCGAAGGTATTGAAGTAGATTCTCGTTCCATCATCCGACACAAATTTGTCGCTTTCAAGTTCGTATTGAGACACCAACAAGTTTTTGGGTTTTGTTTTGTTTTGAAATTTACGTTTGCAACTGTAAATCAAAAAACACAAAATCATGAAAAACACAAAGTCAATTTTATTACTTCTAATAGTGTCCTTGGTATTAGTAAGTTTTAGTTATACAAATAGTACCGACCAAGACCTAATGCTAACCAGACACGACAAAGAGGAAGCCGAGTTTATCAAACTTGCCGAGCAGTTTGATAAATATATGTGTCATTTAAATCTACCAGATTGTGAAGGTACCATTATAGCTGATCAATGGGTAGTATCTGCTGCGCATTGTGCAGTATTAATTATGGACAAATTTGAAGCTGGGAGAAAACATTTTGTAATCATAAACGATGTCGAAATTGAAGTAGATAAGGTCATAATGTATAGAGAATGGGAGAATCCACAAGAAGATGTTTCATCATTAAATGATATTGCATTATTACATTTAAAGACAAAACCTATGAATGCTATGCAAGCAATGTTATATGCTGATGAAGATGAAGCAGATAAGCTAATATATATGGTAGGTAAAGGTCAAAAAGGTAACGGTTTAATTGGAGTAAACGGTTTTGATGGAAAACAAAGAGGTGCTACCAATAGGATTGAAACAGCAACAGGAAAATGGCTAACATGGACATTTGATCATCCAGATACTCAAACAAAATACCTTACAGAATATGAAGGAATTAGTGGCCCTGGTGATAGTGGTGGTCCTGCTTTTATCCTAAAAAACGATACTGTATACTTAGCGGGAATTAGTTCATGGCAAGATACAAAAGACGGAGACGAAGGCCTATATGGTGTTGTTGAAAACTATACAAGAGTATCGCAATATATACAATGGATTCATGAAGAAATGACAGGAAATAGTACTACTTCTGAAACGGTGTTAAGATTAAAACCCTCGCCTGATGCTACCGCTTACAAACCAAAAGCCATAAATGTAAAACTAAGCACTCTAAAACAATATGTTGGGGAGTATAAAATGCAAGAAAGAACAATAAAGATTTATACAAAAGAGAACGATAGAAATCTTTATTTTTTATTGACTGGGTTTCCAGAATTTGAATTTATTCCAACTGGAGAACACCATTTTTCTTCTAAAATATTAGAAGGCTTAATAATAGAATTCAAGAATCCAGAGAACGGCACCTTTAAAAAATTAATTATAACACAACCTGAACCTGACGGAACATTAAAAGCGGTTCGCAAATAAAAAGGAGAATCTAAAAAGTTGTTTTAAAATATCATTCTTATATCAAAGTTGACAAAAAACGTAATACATGAAAAAAATAAAAATAAAAAAAACAAGCTCAATATTACTGCTTCTCATGATGTCATTATCATTAATGAGTTTTAGGGGTATAACTAATGAGACCAAAGCCATTAATGATAATGCTCTTAGTAATTTAAAACAATATGTTGGGGAGTACGTGTATGAACCAGAAGATCTTACGATAAGAATTTACACGAAAAAAAATGATACTAAGCTTTATCTTTCCGTGCCCGCACAATCACCGTATGAATTAGTTGCAACTGGAGCACACAAATTTTCTTTTAAGGTATCAGAAGACTATAAAGTAGAATTTAGGAATCCAGAAAATGGTGTTTTTAATGAATTAATTCTAATACAACCTGACGGAACATTGAGAGCGAATCGTAAGAAAAAAGGGGAAATTGATGATTTAACTACCCTAGATAAAAAACTTATTGAGAAAGATTTTTCAGGAGTTGTTTTAGTCGCACAAAATGACAGTATCATATTTAACAAGGCCTATGGGAGAAAAAATAATCAAGAGAGCGGATTAAATAACATTAATACAATTTTTGATATTTGTTCTATTACTAAACAGTTTACTGCTGCTGGAATCCTAAAACTCTCCATGCAAAATAAGATTTCTGTTACTGATAAACTATCAAAATACTTTGACGCTGTTCCCAACGATAAAGAAAATATAACCATTCATCAACTACTCACACACTCTTCTGGTTTAACCGTTGGGATAGGAGGTGATTATGATACGGTTACAGAAGAAGCGTTTCTAGACCAAGTATTCGGTAGTAAACTAATAAGTCCTGTTGGGGAAAAGTTTAATTATTCTAATATAGGATATAGCTTACTTGCTATCATCATTGAAAAAGCAAGCGGAATGGATTATGAAACCTTTTTAAACCTAGAAGTTTTTAAGCCTTCAAAAATGCACCACACTGGCTATGTCATTCCAAAGTGGGAAAATAACGAAGTTGCTAATGGTTTTTTGGATGGTACGCAAGCTAAAAAACCTAATGAAGAGAATTGGAGCGAACAAGGTCCGTATCTCAATCTTAAAGGAAACGGAGGTATTTTAACAAGTGCAGGTGACTTATTACTCTGGAGCCACGCAATACAAAACCATACAGTACTTGATGAAGCAACAACCTCTAAATATCTCTATCCTCATTTTCAATCCGATGGTTTTATATATCATAACTATGGATATGGATGGGGAATTGAAAATAATGATTCAGAAGATAAGTTAGTACAGCACGGTGGTACGAGCGATCTATTTGCTACAGACTTATGGATCTATCCTAAAAAAGGAATCACAATAATTGTACTTAGCAATAAATTTGACGAATATGTCTACTCAATTGCAAGAAAATTCTCGAATCTTTTACTAGCAAAGTAAAAGTGCTATACCAAATAATAGTAACGGCTGCACAAATCCATCATTTGGATAAAAACAACTTATTATAAGCCTCACTACTGAGGCTTATTTTATTTCGTATCAGGCAGAGTTTTAAAAATCTTTATATCAAAGTAAATGAAGTCATAAAAGAAGATTTTAAAACATTGAGACAAATGCCTTATCCCAACTCCGATTTTCACCTTTTCATGAATCTTCTGAATGGTATCAAAAATGAATTATACTCCATCCAAAACCTATTCCATATTCTTAAACTTCTTAGCGATCATTTTTTCTTTCCAAGCTTCCCCAAAAAAATCAAAAACATTTAGTGAATAAATCCCTAGGATAAGTACCCATGAAAACACGAATCCTAAAAAGACAAACCAATAGGATACATCATTAATAGCAATGATCAATGGAGCTACTAAGCTAAATATAGCTATTGCGACAAGTTTATAAAGCCCTTTCAAGTTTTGAATATACGCTTCTTCTTTTCGCGCCTGTTCTATTTTTTCTTGTGTATCTGGATCTGCAATCGTAGTTTCAAAAACAGCTGCCAACGATTTTAGGGATTCTAGACCTGCATTCTCTCCTTTTTCAATTCGCTGAATTGTTCGGATGCTTAATCCGCTTATTTCTGCTAACTGATCTTGTGACCAATGACGTTCTAAGCGTAGTTTTTTAATATCTCGTAATGTAATAGGAGTTTCATTCATAGTTATAAATACGTTTGCTATTTCTTTCAGCAAAGGTATGTAAGCACCTCCCTTTAAGGCCTGTAACTCACATGACACCTATATGACAGTATACCGACAGGTATTATTTTAATTAGGAACTAGTGGTAAGACTATTCACAATGACACCATCTAAAAGCTTTTATATAGAATTAGTAACGATGATTGTTAGATATTATAAATAACTAAAAACGCCTCTATTATACATTCTACTCACTACTTCTCAGGATCAAAGGCATCATCTGGATCTTTTGATGGATCATAATTCATCATACCCTCCCCTTTTGCAATAATAGAAGATACAGTAGCATCTCCTGTTACATTGACCACCGTACGACACATATCCAGAATACGATCTACTGGGAAGATAATCGCAATCCAAGCAGGATTAAGACCTACAGATCCAAGTACAACAATAAGCATTACCAAACCTGCACTAGGTACCGCTGCCGATCCTATAGAGGCAAGCGTTGCGGTTAATACAATCGTAAGTTGCTGTCCTAAGGTAAGGTCGATCATATGAAATTGTGCAAGAAAAACCACCACAATGGCTTGATATAAGACCGTACCATCCATGTTTACGGTAGCACCAATAGGTAATACAAAGCTCGTAATCTTTTTATCTACTCCTAAGTTATCCTCCACACACTCCATCGTTACAGGAAGTGTTGCAGCACTACTTGACGTAGAAAATGCTGTAGTTTGAGCCAGTCCCATAGCTTTAAAGAAACCACTATATGGTACCACACGAACAATCAATTTCATAATGAAAGGATATACGATAAAGACCATCAAGGCAAGTCCTATCACTACCGTCAACGAATACCAAGACAATCCTTTAAAGATTTCAATTACTTTTCCAACATCATCACCGGCCATTTTACTAATCACTCCGGCTAATAAGGCAAACACAAAAAATGGCGCTGCTTGCATCACAAAATCTATCATCTTTAGAAAGATTTCCATCATACTATCAACAATCTTTATAACCGGCTCTGATTTACTTTTAGGAATAAATAATAAACTAACTCCGAAAAAGAGCGCAAAGAAAATCACTTGTAACATTAATCCATTATCTGTAAGTGATTTAAAAATATTTTGAGGTACAAGTTCTACAAGTGGTTTTAGTGGTCCTGCATCTTCATTTTCCTTTACCGTTTTCAAACGTTTAACAATCGCAGGGTCCATTACTGCATTTTTTTCTCTCTCGACAACAGCTGCAATACGATCTTTATATTGAGCATCTTCTAAGAAATGAACGCCATCTTTAATAGCAATCCCTTCTCCTTGTGCCCACAATTCATAACTTATTCTGTTATCTATACGAGTATCTTCATCAACCATGGTTCCTGGTTGCATGGCATTTACCAAAATTAACCCTAATGCAACAGCAAGTAACGTAGTCGCGAGATAAGCTATAAGAGTCTTCCCTCCCATTCTACCTAAACTAGAAGGATCACCTATACCAGCAACTCCGTTTATAATAGAAAATAGAACCAATGGTACAGCAATAAGTTTAAGAAGATTAATAAAAATATCACCAAAAGGTGCTATCCAATTAATAGTAAATGAACTCCATCCTAACGAACTAGATAGTAGAGCCCATACAATTCCTAATAATAGACCAATAATAATCTTCCAATGTAATGCTAGTTTTTTCATGTGTTACTTATTTATGCCATTTCAATAGGCGTAAGATATATTTTTAGTGTGATTATTTCCTTTCAAATTACAATCAATACTATTTTAAATTAAAATAACTTCACTATAGATTTACGTAATGCAATTAATACCAATCCCAATATAACACTTATAATGGCTTGATATAAGCTATTTGTGTCATAAAAACTACCTGAAAAACTATCAAAAACCTCAGTAACTCCTCGGTATTCTACTTTGCTTTTAAAGAAATAAAACGCTTGTAAAATAAGCACTTGCAGATATCCTATAATTAAAGAAAAAGAAATAAGTACAATTCCTATCTCTAATAGACTTTCTTTAGTAATAGTTCCAAAATCAATCGTTGTGCTCTCAAGTCCTTTTTCTGGTAACACATATTTTAAAATAGTATCTCCATATCTAAATAGTATAAAAACTATTGCTATAATAGTCAGCAATCCTCCTAATGTATATAATAATGTGCTAGAATCATTATCCAGCGCAAGTATAGGTATATAGCTTAGTATAGATTGTACATTAATAACTACTACGTAGATGCCTAATAACTTTAAGAAAATAATAAACAGATCTTGTACTTTCATACTATAGTTTGATTGCTTTATTTCTCAATACAAAATCAGCAAGAACGAGTGCTGCCATTGCATCTACAATAGGTACAGCTCTTGGCACCACACAAGGGTCATGTCTTCCTTTCCCGTGCATCTCTACTATATTGCCTTGTGAGTCTATTGTTTCTTGTTTTTGCATAATCGTAGCTACAGGTTTAAAAGCTACTTTAAAGTAAATATCCATCCCATTACTTATCCCTCCTTGTACACCTCCACTTAGGTTGGTCTTCGTACTTCCGTCTGCATTAAAGATATCATTATGATTACTTCCTTTCATTTTTGCGCCTTCAAAACCGCTACCATACTCAAATCCTTTTACAGCATTGATCGATAACATCGCTTTTCCTAACTCTGCATGGAGTTTATCAAATACAGGTTCACCTAATCCTACAGGTACGTTTTGGATCACACAAGTAATCACACCTCCTATGGTATCTCCTTCTTTACGGATTTCTTTTATTCTATCTATAAACGCTTTCGCGAAAGCGTCATCAGGACATCTCACGTCATTACTATCAATCTTACTAAAGTCAAGCTCATGATATGGAATATCCATCTCTAATTCTCCTACCGCAGAGGTATAAGAATGTATCGTAATATCTTTTAAAAATTGTTTTGCAATGGCTCCTGCCACTACTCTACTGGCAGTTTCTCGCGCCGAAGAACGTCCTCCGCCACGATAATCACGAGTACCATATTTTTGATCATAGGTATAATCTGCATGACTTGGACGATAGGTATCTTTTATATGTGAATAATCTTTGGATTTCTGATTGGTGTTTACAATCTCAAAACCTATGGGAGTTCCTGTCGTTTTATCTTCAAAAATCCCTGAAAGGAAACTTACCGTATCAGGTTCTTTACGTTGGGTAACGATTTTCGATTGTCCAGGTTTACGACGTTCTAGTTCTTGCTGTATCTTATCAAAATCAAGTTCTAAACCAGAAGGACATCCATCTATAATTCCTCCTATAGCTTTTCCGTGTGATTCTCCGAATGTAGTTAATTTAAAAAGTGTCCCGTAGGTATTTCCAGCCATAAATAAAGAATCGTGCGTTTCAAAACAAATGTAATTTTTATAAACGACACTTGAAAATGGATTCTAGGGAAAGTGAATATTAAAATGCCCCATGCTCTTTCCCTTATTATTTCACAAGAAAATAGATTATTTATTCATATAGTTAAGATACCGGTGATATTGAAAAATATGCATATGTCAGTTCTAACGTTTCTATAAGCACTTCGTTTTCTTGTGATTTGAGATCAGAAACTGAATATTTTACTGGATATGCATTTTTAAATACCCATTGCATAGACACCACTCCATTCTGATCCAATAGACGAATCGTGATATTTTTTGTCTCAATAAGTGTTGCTAAGCCTCCATCAATAGTATCTATACACCATTTAAGTAGTGAAGATGTACTAGAAAATATGCCTCTTTTGAGTACTAAATTCTTATACGATGCCGTAGTAGGAAGTCTATATTTAAAACGATTTTCATCTCCAGCTACTACCTCTTCTACATTCATTTCATTTGAAAGCCCAGATACTTCTTGAAAAAAGCCTTGTTCTACGCCATCAAATGCTATAGAGAAATAAAATCCTACTGGTGTTTGGTTAGTATCCATTTGTTATAATCATTTGTTCATGAGCAATTTCTAAGGTATCTACAGCTACTTCATTTCCATCAGATTTTAAATCTGTACTCGTAATCTTAGTTGGCCATGCATTGTTTAATTGCCATTGCATGGTTATCGCTCCCGACTCATCTAGAAGTTTTATAAGAACTGTTCTTCTTTTAATCGTATTCATTTTTATTTCAGAGTGCCAATCCCAAAATGTATTGTCATTTACAAAAATGCCACGTTTCATTGTGACGTTTCCATATTTTTCTACACCTGGCATTCTTTCTGTTGGAAAAACAGAGCTGTTGCTCTTACGGTATTCTATAACTTGATTTTCAACATCCATTCCTGATACTTCCTGAAAAGTAACATTATGCAATCCTTCTCCTAAATCTACTTCAAATCTGAACTTTGGCATTGGCCATACTGAACCTTCTGCACTTCCATTATCTGCCATAATTAATATTTTATATGATTCGTTACTATGTTTAAAAGTAAATAAGGCGACTAACTAGAGGTTGACATCTGCTGCTGAAATGTCAACACAATAAATTCTGCAGGGCGTACCACAGCCACTTTAATGGTTACATTCATAAATCCACGAAGAATATCTTCACTGGTCATGGTTGATCCAAGGCCACACTCAACAGAAAATGCATCTGCAGCACTCGCTCCTTGAAGTCCGCCTTGTTTCCATAAGTCATTTAAGAAACTTCCTATCATTGCTTTTACAGCTTCCCATGTATTTTTATCATTAGGTGCAAATACATATGCCTGTGCAGCCAATTTACAAGACTGTTCTATATATATCATGGTTCGTCTTACTGAGATGTATCGCCAGTCCATACTATTACCATCTAATGTTCTTGCTCCCCAAACTAAAATCCCTAATCCATTAAAGAATCGAATCGCATTGATCGATTTTCCAGATATGGCGTCTACATTAAGATCTGCTTGTTGTGATTCTGATATCTTAATAGGAAGACTAGAAACGCCTACTATAGATGTATTTGCAGGCGCTTGCCAAGGTCCAACATTATTGTCAGTCATTGTAATAACCCCTGCCATTCCTCCACTGGCTGGTAGCATATTTACAGCTGTTAATACATGATTCATTATCATTGTATATGTTGGACTAGCCACCAACAAAGCATTGTGATACTGACTTACACTAAGCGGATCTCCAGAAGGGTTTTCTATAGTTGAAAGAATGGTAGCTGCATTCTGATTAGGGTCTGACGATGGATTTAAAAGTGGAGCTAATTGCTTTACATCTCCTCCAAAAAAATTGGTATAATCAATATCATTTTGCTGCATGATCGTCGTACCTACAAAAGGATAATACGCGGTTCCGTAATTAAGTCCATTCGAACCTGTACCATTTCTAAAGGTTTCGATATCATTTGTATACATGATAGGGTCTGGATTACGACCACCAATAATATCAAAAATGCTTATTGCGGTTTCTACTTCAGAACATTGTAATAACATCTCCTGCATTAATGTAGCATTGGCATCTATAGATAATAACGTAGCATCTGGGCAAATGTACATCGTAGGCTCCTGTTCATTTTTTAACAAAGAAAGTCCGTCAGTAAGATCATGTAATGTCACATTTGTATTTACAATTTGATCTCCTGGTTTTATTGATGTTCCAGAAGGAGCACCATAAGTACCCACAGAAACGATATAAGCATCTCCTCCTCCATTTTGATAAAACAAACGAATACTATTATATAAATAGTAAATAGTATTTGGATCAGGAACTACTGAATAATAATTACTACCTATCATGAGATAATCGCCTTTTTCTGGCTTATCCTTTTGTTTTACTAAATAATACTGCGGATCATATTGCTTTGAGGGATCTGCTGGTGTTGGCGGGTCAGGGTAACAAAATATCGATTGAAACTCTGCAAATGATGTAATCTTAGTCGGCACATTTGTATACGATTTTCCTTCATATATGGCCTGAGGCGTATACCCTATAAATGCAGGTACAGACGTCGCAACTGGAACTACTGAATTTCCAAAAGCATTCATTTCTTCGATATAAACGCCTGGGGTTTTTATGTTTGATATATTCATAGTACGTCATTATTTCTGTATCGTATCAACAATTACAGGTCCTAAAACTCCTTTGTAATCTGATACTGAACAGTATTTATAATTATGTGTTATTTTTTTTAAATATGCAATTCTTGGACTGTGATATGGTAGTTTCACATCCTTTCCTGTAATGATTTTTATTAAATCATAATCTTGTAATTGATGTTTTATAAATACAGTGTTTTCTATAGAGGTTTTCTGTAACACATCCTCTTCATCCTTATTTTTTAGGTATGCATCTACACGTAAATGTATTTGTTCTGAAAAAAAATCAAGTGCATGTTTTAAGGACTCTTCATAAGGTGTCATCACAAGATATAAAGTAGTTCTTGTGATTAAATATCCTTTGATCTTAATTTTATGATTATAGACACAATGATTTAAAGCAACGGAAACAAGCACTAATAGCTTATCCTCTGGCACATCTTTTACCCAATCTGCAAAATTTAATCGCAAATTATATGTGTAATTTTCACCTGTTTTCTTTTCGTCCATACACTACTTGATATACAATACCTTAATTCATCTAGTTCTCATACATTACAAATAATTTTTCTACATCATCTAGGTTGGTATTTTCCCATTTAAAATAAGATAATGCGGTATTTGGATTTAATTGATTCGCTTGTAGCATATCCAGTACGCTCATTTGTGCATTCATAGATGTTGCTCCTGAAAACTGTTCTAAATCAGCTTCAAAATCATATGCATAGAAGCTTTTTACCCAATCTGATTTTTGTGAATTTTGCGCACTAAATTCACTTACAAAACGCTCTAGTTTCTCTTGTTGTACTACTAATTTTTTTGCTTTAAAAAACACAGGTTTCTTTTTTGTTTCTTTATGATAGTACTCAATATCTCTAGCTTGAATTGTTTTGGATTCAGCATCTCCAAAAATATCTACTAGACCAAAATTTTCTGATGTTGTAGCAATTTCTAATTCTGCGTTATCAGTTCCTGCAATTGCAAGTGTCCAATCTGAGGCTACTGCACTTTCTGTAACGACATATACTTCTCTAAAAGAATACATGGTTTGCGTAAGTTTAATAATGAGCTGTTTTTCTATCTCATCCCAATTAGTAATCTTTATAGCTTCTGGAGTTTTTGTATTAAATATAAAGCTTCCTTTAGTATCAAATGATAGTACTTGTTTTGTAAACTTAAAATCTCCTTCTATGGGATTATTCCCTTGCTCTCTTCCTGAATACGGTTTTGTAACTCCTTTACTAAAATTCCATAGCGCTTCAGGTAACGCAATACTATTTTGTAATTTGCATTCATCTTTTGCTATAACATTATTACGAAAAATATTTCCCAACAAAATAATTTCCCCGTTATGTATCTGAAAAAAGTCTCCAGGATACATATTTTGATTCAAAGGTTTTGAAGGAATAAAGCCTCCTGTTCTATTATAAAAGGATCTATAAAATTTTTTAAATATGGTAGTATTCATGGTATATTTCGTTTTAATTAGAGATCCTCATCACTTTTTATCTAATGATTTCAGTATACGCTTTCGCGAAAGCGTATAAAATAGTAGTCTTCTTTATAAAATCATCTCAAGAAGCTAATATGGCAGCTTGTGCGGCAGCTAATTTTGCTTGTAATGAGCTTACGTTTGTTTCTGCTACATCTAAATCTGCTTTAGCATGATGTAATTGTTTTGCGACATCAGTACTTGCCGCTAACGTACCTGCATATAAAGTGAGTGCATTTTCATACGTCTGATCAATACATTGTTTTATATTCTTTTTAAATACTTCGTCTTTTTCAGGTACCTGAGACGTAGTCAAAGATTCATATAATTGTGCTACTTGTTTATTTTCTAAAACAACAATTGTATCAGAACTCATTGCCGTTGATTGTGCTGTAAATATACTTTTTAAGGTCACAAGTGTTAGTGCTACTGCGTTAATCGCATCTTTATCTACTGTTGTAACTAAGGTAACCAATTCATCAGAAACTAAGGGATTTATGGCTTTTTCCCTTATAATTAGATTTGATAGTTTATTAACAACCTCAGCTGTATATATTAATTTATGGGTTACAGCTGTAATAGTTACTGCAACTTCATTATTTTTTGAAGTTGCCTCTTTAGTTTGTAAAGCGACTCCCTTTGAATTAGTAAGTAGCTCCTCAACTTGACGAATCACTGTATCTAGTAAATTTTTAGTCTGAAGTGCCTTATTTTTAGCAGTATCACTTTCGGCTAATGCTGTTTCTATTTTTACAGATTTCTCTGTTAGAGCAGAAACAATTGCGAGTCGTTTTTTTACAGTGTTTTGAGCTGTCAACAGCTTAGATTCTAGGATGCTTATTTGTTCTTTCTTTGCAGCTACTACTCCAAATGTCTTTTTAGTACTCATATCGTATCTCTTTTTAATTACCCGAGATAGGTAAATGATTTGGTATTTTTAAAATCTGACAATACATTTGTGATTGTCTTATTGATAGATGCTATATCATCAGACATTGATATGATAACAGGAATATACGTATTCCCTTTAATCAATCTATTTCCATAATTGTCTGTCATCGTGTTTGTGAGTTCCAATGTCCCTTCTAATAATGTGTCTGTATTTCCCTTAGGAGGGCTCACATTTTCTACAATTGTGTAACTATCTGCAGGAATTTGCTCTGCGAGCGTGAGGTTAAAACAAAACTGTAGTTGTCTATTTTCTGTAACATCTAATTCAGTTGTTGCTAAAGATTTTTTGATTAATGGCGCATTATCAGGAAGAAAAACACATCTATATGTTACTTTAGAAGACAAAATCCTATTTACATTAAAACATAACTGTTGCGTCGTAGATGATTTTGGTACAAGATTGACTGCAATATCATACGCTAGTGCCAATTGATTGGTTATAGTAAAAGGAGTTGTTGGTGCTGTTAAATAATCTTCAAACACATTTCTACTTTTTTTATACACATCTGATAAAGTAGCAAATACAAAAATTACATAGGAATCTCCTAATTGAAAAGGATCTCCATTCACATCTTTTAATTCATTTACTAAAATTGATTTAGAATACGATGTTGTTGAGTTGGTAGCATCAATTTTTATATAACTATCATCATTTTCATTAATAACAGTTTCAGCCTTTTCTATAGAGAAAACACTACTTACATTCTCTTTTACTAACAGTATATAATATGCTTCTACAGGATATGGTTTTACATCTGTGTCTTGCTTCTTAAAAGGACTTGTAAGTGGATTAAAAGAAACGGTATACTGATGATTTTTATTTTCCTTATCATTTACTATTGAAACACTCAAAGCAAGATTGAGTTCTTCATTACTTAATTGATATGCAGTTTCTGAAACATTATATAAGTCATTTGTTGTTTCAAGATTTTTTGTTGAACCTTTTTCTTCTTTACTAGCTATTTTTAATTTTTGATGTAGGGCAACTACTTGTTTGTTTATATTATTAAAATCTGTTGTAACGCTATCCAATAGGCTACTTATACCTGTATTAGCACTCGTTGCTATACTTTGTAAATTAGTTGCAGCTACACCAGCTATTAAAGAAGAAGCCTCCATGCTTTGTTGAGAAGCTGTTTCTGCGAGGTATGCAGTTTCTTGCATACGTTTATTTGCTTCTTGGGCTTCATCATACAGTTCGCTGTCGAAATCACCTGCACTCATAATACTATAAATAGCACTTACATCACTAGCAAGTTTTACAATAGCATTAGCTGCTATTTGAGTATTAGCGGCTGCAGTAGCTGTATTACCAACAACTCCATCTACCCTCTCCTTTACATCCGTCGTAGAAATCAATACATTTGTAGACATATTGCTATCTATAATAGCTTGAGAGAGTGTCTCTTTTTGAAAGTCATATTGCGCATAAGCTAATTGTAACTTCTCAGCAGTTGTTATATAATCATCTTGTGCATAATAGAGTGAAAACAAGGAAGCATTATACTGTGAGTTTAGACTTTTAAGTTCTAATTTTTGACTTCTTAATACATCAAGAATTGCAGCATGTAAATTTTCATTGTAAGAATTCATAAAATGATAGTGTTTATAATATTTTGATTACAGATAAATATATATAGGAGATGCTACTTGTGTTATACTTTCTTCTACATACGTCTCCATAAAAGTAGGTTTTGCGGACGGTAATCCTTTTAAAATAATCTTATTAGTACTATTCGAACCTTCACGAACATCTACTAGATCAAAAGAATATTTACTTTTCTCTTTTAATGGAAAAAGAAAAGAACCTGAAGAAAACATATACGCCTTGTCTCCATTTTGAAGTGTAACTTCTGTAGGATCGCCAAATGAAATTTCTGAATCGGTTTTAATTTCTAATTTTTCAAACGTTTGATTACTTTTATTAATAATGTAATAGTTCCATTGTGTTTCCCTAGACGCAAGTTGAATAGTGTAATCTGTATTGTTTCCGCTTTCGCGAAAGCGTATAATAGCATCAAAATCTATTGTGATCGTAAAAGATTTTGTATTAGTACTCTCTGATATGAATTTTCTTTCTAAAGTGGTTGCATCTCCTTCTGTAGGTACATAAAATGAAAATATGCCCGCCCCTGAAATTGGATAGTCAGTCAATAATTTAAAATTAGGATCACTACTCATAACATCAAAAGAAAATGATGTTATAGCATAAGTTGTTTTTAAATACGTTAAAAAGTCTTTCACTGTTTGATCTGTAGCTATATAAAATGAAAAACCTTGCGGTGTTTTAAGCAGATGCAAAGAACTCTGACTTATTAGTTTTTGAATAGGTCGAGAGGGTGAAAATTGTACATTTTCACAAATACCACTTGCATAATAACTAT
>CAKZKZ010000693.1 GCA_937124495.1 uncultured Dokdonia sp.
ATTGTTTATATTGCCTTCACTAGTCCAAATCAAGCCTCCACTAGCACGATCTAACCGTATTGATTCTGGGTCTACTGTACCAGATGCATACGGTTGATTATCTTGATCTAATAAAAAAGTAACATCTGTTATAGTGATGTTGTTAAATCCTTCTATATCATAGTCAATAGAGGCATTATAATACCTAGCATCTGTAGAAGCATCACATATTAATACCCAGTCACCAGCTACATAATCTACACCTGAAAGTCCTCCAACAATGGTTTCATTAAATTCAAGACCATCCTCTAAAATAAATTCGTCAATAAAACGTAGTCCATTAATTGGACGTATATTGTCATCACCTCCAGAAAAATCATCTAAAGAATCACAAGAAGTAGGTGATAACGTACTAAGTAAGATTAAAAGAGTATATAGTATTTTCATTTTTTAGCTGTATGATTAGATATGAAAATTAGTTATAAAGTATATACCATCGCTTACTTCATAATTATTTGATACTCATATCTATGTTAAATAGATGTTATGCTTTTTACGCTTTCGCGAAAGCTATCGTAACTTTACTTCAAAAATAATAACAATATGAATCAACTTAAAGGGAAAGTCGCTTTAATAACAGGAGGCACCAAAGGAATAGGGTATGGGATCGCTGAAGCATTATTACAAGTTGGAATGCGAATAGTGATCACGGGACGTGATAAAGATCAAACATTTAAAGCGGCCTATGAACTGACTCCTAATGGAGGAAAAGTAGTACCATTAGTAGCAGATGTGCGTGATTATACTGCAATGCAAGAGGTTGTCGTAGAAGTGCTAAAGACCTACGGACAAATAGATGTTCTTATTGCAAATGCTGGAGTAGGGCATTTTGCAAAAATCAGTGATTTAACTGTAGAACAATGGAAAGAAACCATAGGAGTAAATCTTACAGGGGTATTTCACTCTGTAAAAGCAAGTTTGGAGGCGATCAAAAAATCTAAAGGATATATTATGACGATTTCAAGTTTGGCAGGAACGAACTTCTTCGAGAAAGGAACGGCGTATAATGCGAGTAAATTTGGATTAACTGGGTTTACACAAGCACTGATGCTTGATGTACGGAATGATGATGTAAAAGTAACGACGATTATGCCAGGCTCGGTGAGTAGTCATTTTGGAGGGCGTTCTCCAGAAGATGGTAAAGATTGGCGTATACAACCAGAAGATTTAGGGCAGATAGTCCTTGACTTATTAAAAATGCATCCTAGAACACTGCCTAGTAAAATAGAAGTTCGACCAAGTAAAACAGCTAATCCAAAGAAGTAAAAGCATATAATCAACACCCCCTTAGCAAGTGTACAATGAATAGTTCAAAAAAGGTGCTCGATTTTGATCTAGAAGGTTGGAAAATAAAACCCTTTGGAGGGATTTAAACATAAAAAAGTCCAATAATCATCTTGATTATTGGACTTTTATTATACTAGTATATAGTGCCTAGTACTCGTTGAGTGCTTTTACATACTCTCTTAATTCTTCTTCGTTTACTTTCTTGTCAATATCACGTATCAAGCAGAAGAAATAATGTAGACTCTCTTTTGGATCACTTTCAACAGCTTCAACTTCTTCACCTTCCTCGATAGGCTCATCTTGCGGAATCGGAATAGCAAATGTTTCATTTTCTTCTATGTGCTCTGCTGCAAGTCGTGTTGCTTTTGCAAGTAATGGTAACTGCTCGTCTATTGTATATGGGCGTAATGCCTTTAAATCTTCTATGACAGTATTTGTAATAATTCCATTTAGAGAAACATCTTCAATAAGTTTCTTAATAAGATGTACGGCTTTTGAATTTTGAAGTGTTTTCATATAGTGAGTGACGTTTTGTATTTAGTGGATTGCAAATTTAAGTTTTTGAATCGCTTTTTGCCAGTAAAATTTATTATAAATTCGTTTGTATTTCAATATGGCTATATGAGTAAGCGCGCGCTTAAAAAATATTTAGGAGAGTTGGATGAGGAAGCTCTTAAAGAGCAAGTTATAGATTTGTATGATCGGATCCCTCAGGTAAAGACTTTTTATGATTTTGTATTTAACCCTAAGGAAGATCGACTTATAGAGGCGGCAAAAATTAAAATAAGTAATGAATATTTTCCAACCAAAAGAAAAAGAGCTCGTAAAAGGAGGTCGGTTGCTCAAAAATATATCAAGCAATATAAATTACTGGGAGTAGATCCAAAACTACTAGGAGATTTGATGTTATTTAATATAGAAATTGCTCAGACGTATAGCGATTCGGTTCCTCATATGCCAGAAGCTTTTTATAAAAGTATGCTTACTTCCTTTAAAGAAGCGCTTCAATATCTTAGTTATCACCAACTCAAAGAAGAATTTGGTGAGAGAATAGAAACTATTATAGAGCAATCAGAGTCCCAGAAATGGACAAATACAGACCTTTTTGAAGACGTTGCTAACGACTTTGTTGATTAATTGTTGATAGCCATTGTGAGATTTATGGATTATGCTTTCGCGAAAGCATAAAAATCACTTAATTTTGCAAGATTCCAATTTAACCATAAAAGAACTGCATTTTTGAGTCAGATTTTACAAGATAACAAAGCACCAGAAAAAGAATTATACGATTATCAACTAAAAGACCTTGATGCTGTTTTTGAGTGCATCGATCGATCTGAAGAAGATTTTAACCTGTTATATCAACTTCCTACTGGAGGAGGAAAGACAGTTATTTTTTCTGAAATTGTTAGAAGATACATCGAAAGAAATAACAAGAAAGTAGTCATACTTACCCACCGTATAGAACTCTCTGTACAAACATCACGTATGTTGACAGAGTTTAAAGTACCAAATATGGTCATTTCTAGTGATGTCAAATCGCTAGAAGGAGCAAAAGACTATATGTGTTATGTAGCGATGGTAGAAACGCTTACTAATAGATTACAGGAAGAGCAAATTAGTTTTGATGATGTAGGTCTAGTTATTATAGATGAAGCCCATTACAATTCTTTTAGAAAGCTTTTTAGTTACTTTCATAAATCTTTTATACTAGGAGTTACTGCAACCCCTTTAAGTTCTAATATCAAGTTACCTATGAAGGATAACTATAATGAACTTTTAATAGGAGAAAGTATCCCTTCTCTTATAGCAAGAGGATTCCTTGCGCGTGCACAAACCATCTCATATAATGTAGGGTTGTCTTCTTTGAAGCTGGGGATTAATGGAGATTATACGGTTAAATCTTCAGATATATTATACACAGACACATCTATGCAAGAGAAATTACTTGCAGCGTATGAAGATCAATCTAAAGGGAAAAAGACATTAATTTTTAATAATGGTATTAATACTTCGAGATATGTTCAAGAAACGTTCTTAGAAGCTGGGTATGCGATACGCCACTTGGATAATACCAATAGTGCGAAAGAGCGTAAAGAGATTTTAGAATGGTTCAAGCATACACCAGATGCTATTTTGACATCGGTAAGTATTCTTACCACTGGTTTTGATGAACCTACAGTAGATACCATTATTTTAAACAGAGCAACGAAATCATTAACATTATATTTCCAAATGATAGGTCGTGGTTCTCGTATCTTACCTAATAAAAAGAATTTTAAAGTACTAGATTTAGGAAATAATGCAGCTCGTTTTGGATTATGGGAAGCCCCTATAGATTGGAAAGAGATCTTTAAATTTCCAGATTTCTATTTAGAGAACTTGATTGGGGATGAAGAGATAGAACGAAATTTCTCGTATGTAATGCCTCCAGATTTGCGTAAAGAGTTTCCTAATACAGATAAAGTGTACTTTGATATTAAAAAAGAATATAAGAGGGTAGTTGCAGAAGGTAAAAAAGCAAAAACGGCACTAGATAACGCAGTAGAGCAACATGCGCTTATGGTTGTTGATAATAGTGAAGATGTATTTGATGCCCGTATTCTTGCAAGAAAACTAAAAGATGATATCGCATATCGCGTGAGGCAGTATTCGTATAGTATTATGAATAATACACAGAATTATAGAGACTGGCTACAAGAAGATTATGAGCGTAAATTACGTTTACGTATCAATCAAATTTGTACAGAGCGAGATATGTAAGGTACTTTTATGCCAAATTGAAGTGTTTTATTAGAACTATAAGCACAAATAAAAGTATCCCGTAAAAAATAAAGCCTAGTGTTCTTACGCTTCTTACTTGTTGTGTTTTAGTATCAAATCCGTGTTTTATAAAACGCTCATCTTCTGATTCATTAAAGTTTTTAGTGAAACTTCTGCGTGTTGTTTTTGTATACGGAAAAAAGAAAAACGTAAGGTATTCCTCTTTAGTTAGTGGAGTATTCTTACGTTTTTCTTTATTTTGTTCTTCTTCAGTCAATGGAGGTATTTTATCCTTGTTGTATTTCTTTCGCGACAGCTTGAACTTCATCAAGAACACGTAAGAGATTACCGCTCCACAATTTTTCTATTTGCGCTTCGGTATAACCACGACGAACGAGTTCTATCGTAACATTCATTGTTTCTGAAGCGTCTTCCCAACCTTCAATACCACCACCACCATCAAAATCTGATGAGATACCTACATGTTCTAATCCCATTTTCTCAACGAGATAATCAACATGATCTATAAAGTCAGATACATCTACAGCAGGAGGGAGGTCTGTCATTGTTTTCATTTTTTCACGACGTACTGCAGCCATCGTTCCTAAAAAGTCAAAGTATTTTTCTCTTGCTTCGTTATCTAATGCCATGACAGCAGCTCTTCCGTCTAACCAAGTAACTCCCATAGAATCTGCTATTTTTTTAGCAATTTCTACTTCATGAGTCACACGTGTTTCAAATTTTTCTGTGTTGAGGTAACTTTTAAAAGCCACCGTTTGTACAACGCCTCCATTTTCTTTCATCCATTGTAATTGCTCATCGTCCAGATTACGACTATGATCACACAACGCGCGAGCAGATGAGTGAGAAGCAATAATAGGTGCTTTGGTAAGTTCAATCATTTGGCGCATTGCTTCTTTGCTAGGGTGAGAGACATCTATCATCATTCCTACACGGTTCATCTCTACAATGACTTGTTTTCCTAGTTCACTTAGTCCGTTCTGTAGCCATACATTCTCTTCTTCTCCAGTATTACTATCGCTCAACTGGCTATGTCCGTTATGCGCTAATGACATATAACGACCTCCAAGGTTATAAAACTTTTCAACGTTAGTAATATCTTCTCCTACAGGATATCCATTTTCAATACCAATCATCGCTACTTTTTTTCCAGATTTCCAGATGCGTCTTGCTTCTTCAGACGTAGTGGCAAGTTGGATTTGATCTGGTGCGATATCTTCAGATAACTTATGGATAGCATCAAATTTTGACATAGCATTTTTATAAGCAGCCTCGTAACCCTCAGCGTTTAAAGAATCTTGCCCAGTATATACAATAAACCAAGGCACATCGAGTCCGCCTTCTTGCATTTTTGGAAGATTAACCTGTGATGTTAGTTTTTGAGTATAGTTAATAGAGTCTGTAAAATTTTTGACATTAATATCACAATGGGTATCTAATGTCATCACATTTTTATGAATCTCTTTGGCTTTAGCAAGGATTTCTGCTTCCGTCATAGGTGCTGTGGTTTCTGGTTGTTCTGTAGTTCCTTCTTTACAAGCGATAGAAAGTATCAGGATCGCAACAAGGATGATTGATTTGTTCATAGTTAGTTTCTGAGTTTTGATCTCTAAAGATACGTAATGTGTCTAATATTTTATTTATAGGAAATAAATCCCTTATCGTATAGCTTTGTCCGCTTTCGCGAAAGCATATAAAAAGGGAAGTCCCCAGTGCTATTTGCAATAGGGGACTTCCCAAACTAACCAACCAAAAATCTATTTTTTTATCCTCTACGAGATCTGCTTGAAGTTGCTCTTCCTTTTGAAGAACTAGAGCTACTTCTACTTTTTGAAGCTGAACTTGACTTTCTACTAGAAGAACTACGTTTTGTTGCTTTTGGAGCACTTGAACGTTGTGTTCTTGAACTTTTAGCACGATTGCTAGAAGATGGTCTTGAAGCACTGCTAGATCTTTTTGTAGATCGAGATGCTATACTTCTTGAACCTTTGTTTCTAGAAGTAGACTTCGTTGCTCTACTTGCTGTTCCTCTAGAGTTTCCCTTTGAGGTATTTCTATTTGTTCTACTTGCAACACCTCTAGAGTTTCCCTTTGAGGTATTTCTATTTGTTCTACTTGCTGTTCCTCTAGAGTTTCCCTTTGAGGTATTTCTATCACTTCTACTTGCAACACCTCTAGAGTTTCCTTTTGAAGTATTTCTATCATTTCTAGTGGCAACACCTCTAGAGTTTCCTTTTGAAGTATTTCTATCATTTCTACTCGCGATTCCTCTTGAGTTATTTCTAGAAGTTGTTGCAGCACTTCTAAAACGTGCATTGTTGCGATCTACATTATCACGACGTCCATTGTTGTGGGCTACACGTCCATTTGAAGGACGTCTAAAATCACGTCTTGAGTTATGATATCCATTAGCATATCCTCTGTAGTAGTTGTTTCTGTGG
>CAKZKZ010000694.1 GCA_937124495.1 uncultured Dokdonia sp.
AGAAAACAAATCTGAAACCCTTACCATTCTTGAATCCGATTTTATCTATGCACATTCCCAACAAAATTATGTTGAAGTGTATTTTAATGATGAACATGAAGTACAGCAGCAACTATTCAGAAGTACGCTTACAAATATTATAAAACAACTGCCCAATGCCTGGCAAGTACACCGATCTTACTTAGTCAATTTAGATTACCTCACAGCTGTAAAAGGAAATGCACGACAGCGCTATATGGAAATTTCTAAAAAAGAAGAAACCATACCAATCTCCCAAAAGTATTACGTAGCCTTGAAAGAACGGCTTTCAAATCCATCCCAAAGTATTCAAAACAAGCCCTAATATTTCAATTTCGGCACAAAAACATCAAGGTCGTCACTCTCTTTTTTTACACTTGTTTTTATAGACTCTATTTGTAGAGAACATTAAAAACAATATCATGAAAAACTATATTTTAATTTGCCTTTTAACGTGTATCTTTCTTTTCACAAGTTGCTCTTCTTCCAAATATGTTAACTATTTAAAAGAACATACAGAAGTAGTTAAAATGACCGATACGTTACAATTTAATTCCTTAAGTGAAGGCTTTTATAAGAACAAACTCTTTTTTGTTGGAGAGGTTCACGAAGTGGATACCTCTCCAAGAATTGACTTTGCCATGTTTACACAACTCCATGAAAAAATCAACATTGCTATTTATTTAGCAGAGATGGATTTAGCTCAAGGATACTATTTGCAAAAATATTTGGAAGGATCGGATGATCTTGAATTAAAAGAAATACTCAAAAAGTGGGAAGTTTATATAGGTAGCATATCGAATCAATATCGAAATAAATGGGTAAAAATGAGAGCATACTATTCCAGTCTTCCTACATCTTCAAAATTCAAACTTGTAGCCATTGATAAAATAGCAGATTTTGATCTTTTGAGAAAGTTATTAAAAGAAAAACTCCCGTATCAGTATCATTCGGAAATCCCAGCAGATGACACCACACTTATTTCTTGGTCTAAAAACAGATTGAATGTGATCTTAAAATCTGATGCATTGCAATTGGAATCTGAAGCGATAACTTTACTTAAAAACATCCAATTCAACGTATCAAATTATCAGGAAATAAAGTCTAGAGATCAATTTATGTATGAGAATTTTAAAAGATATTACACTCAAAATCAATGGGAACATGAAAACATTTATGGAGGGTTTGGATTTGCACACACATTACAAGCTTATGATTATACGGTAGCAGGAAAAATAAAAAAAGACACTGATCTCCCATATTATGATAAAATGGTTAGTATGAATGCGCTATATGTTGATTCAAAATTAACCGTTGAAAGTAGTTCTCTTCCAAGGTTTATGCAGGATAAAGGAAAGAAATTCACACGATTTAACTACTCACAAGATAATAGATTGTTTATGTATATCAAGGGCATAGCAGATTATAAAAAAGTAACAAGACCAAACACCATAAGCCTCCTACAATTAGACGCTAAAGATTCTCCTTATTTGAATTCTACTAGAGGCACCAAAGTAAAAAAACTAATCACTATTTGGGATGGATATGATATTATTGAAGGAACCTCAACAACTGATTATGCACAATACGTATTTTTTATTAGAAATGCAGATTGGATCCAACCTGATAAGGAATAAAAAGTTCCTACAAGGAAACCCATTATTTATACACAGATATCAAAGAGGCTATCTCATTCATTGAGATAGCCTCTTTTTTTTGCTTTCGCGAAAGCGATATTCTTCTTAAAGTAGATCACTGCAATAATTGAAACCTTAATTAGGATACTTCTCCAATGGTTTTCATCAAATTTTAGGTTTAAAAAATTGATAAAAACTAAATAACAATGAACAAGTCACTTCATTAAGTAAAAATTATTTCTTTTTAAGAAACTCCTACTCGCCACTACAAATAAGCATTTCACGCTGTCTTTTCAGGCTTTTACAGGGCTCCAAAGTAATTCCCGATAATAGTTACCATCGCTTTTCTTTTACATACTATATTTCTTTAGTAATTTGCCTTCATCAATAAAAAACACACATCTATGAAAATTAAAAAAATACTATTACTTACGCTTGCAACTATTACTTTATGGAGCTGTAGCTCTGATGAGGAATCAATTATACTTCCTGACAGTTTTGACAATGGTGCTATTATAGCTTTAGCTGACACGACAAGCAATACAGTCTTTGATAATAACCTAGACGGAAAATTAGATATCAATTTAGAATATAGGGATGCAGAAAATGGTGCCTTATTAGACAAATTAGATGTATTTATCACTTATATAGACAATACAAATGATACTGGAGATAGCAGCAATGCCGTGTTTGAAGAAGTATTATTAAGAACTGTAGAAGAAACTGATTTTTCTAATGGAGCTAATAATTTTCCTGTACATAACCTTGTGATTACAACACAGGATTTTTTAGATATTACAGACAATACACTTGACGGAATCGCTTCTGGAGATGAGTATATAACACGTTTTATACTCACACTTACAGATGGACGTGTATTTTCTACTAATAACACAGGAAGTAATGGAGGCCTTATTAGCACTTTCAACATCCTAACCTCTGTAGAATAAATTTATAAGAAATATAATACAAAAACGATTACTTATATAAGTAATCGTTTTTGTATTATATAAGTCGTCATTGCAAACAAAGAAGTTCTAGGATTCTATTTCACCCATTCTTTTTAAATGCATAAAATGAGATTTCATCATATTAGGTAAGGTCTTTTTATGATATGTTATATTAAATTCATTTGTTGTTTTTTCAATGACCTCATTTATTCGATCATAATTGGTGTGACAAATATTTGGAAACAAATGATGCGCCGCATGACAATTTGAACCACCACTTAAAAAACGTGCAAACATATTATTAGGATTCCAATCACAACTTGTGTTTAATTGATGAATCGCCCAAGAAGACTCCAATTCATCCGTTTGCGGTTGAGGATATTCTGCTTCATTAAAAAAATGAGTACCCACTAGCATTACAACAAAGACTAAAGATGTAAAAGCTGATGTACTTAGGTAAGCAAAAATGATAAACCCTATTGAAAACTGAGCAAACAAAATAGGAATAGCAAGTACCAAATTGAAGTATAGAATTTTAAATAAAAAGTATCGAATATATAATTGTTTTTTCACGACACCTTCTCTCATCCAAGAGTAGTCTTTAGAAAACAAATAAATCCAATCCCCTATAAAAACGGAGTGCAATAATGCTAACATATAAACAAACGGAGCATATATATGCTGGTATGCATGTTTTTTTGACCAAGGATGCGATGGTGCAAGTCTGAGAAAAGGGTTCTTATCAATATCAATATCACTGCCTTCTACATTGGCATACAAATGATGGGAACGGATATGTCGTAATCCCCATAATAAAGGATCAATTCCTACAGTTAGAAAACTAAAAAAATGTAACACTTGATTTGCAGGCTTACTCTTAAAAGCTGTATTATGGGAAGCATCATGCCCTAAACTAAAACCAATTAATAAGCCTGAAATTTGAAAAACAAAATACAGTACCCAGAAAAGGAAATGGGAATCTACTTGTAATAAAGAGAGATACGATGTGTACGATATTAAAATCCAAAAAAGACCTTTAAACCAGAAGTTAATACCTCCATATTTTGTATACTTATTTTCTAATTTTTCACGAACTCTTTTTCTAAGAACTTTAAAGAATTCTTTTTCATCTTCAGATGTTGTAAACTTTCTAAATTTCATAATAGTGTATATTAATATCCATAGTGGACGTTAGTATCTAGAATCGATATAAGATTTTTGGAGAAATAGCAAGTCCGCCGATATCTTGCTCCAAAGCACCTTTAAGTTTATAAGGTGAATAGTGAAGATCAGTTCCAATGGTAAGGTCACTATTCTTTGTAGGCTTCAACTTCCAATGCAAGCCTGGCGCTATCAAAAAAGAGACCAATCCCCTATTTGCATTTTCACCTTTATCATTAAAGAAACTAAACGGTGTTTGAACAAGCATTGTAGAAATCCCGGCGCCCAATCCTAATTCAAGTTTACTAGTACTATCTATGGGAGTTAAATTTTGGCTAAATCTTAAAAATGTATTGATTATAAGATTACTTCTCACAGCTTCTACTTGATCAATAGCATTTGGATTCTCTATGATAAATCTATCTTCTTGAGAGGGTAGAACAAATTGAGATACGATTGCTATCGATTTATTTCGTTTTGTAGGAATGTATACTTCTATCCCTATAAACGGAGATGGCTTAATAAAAGTAGCTAGTTTCCCTTGTGGGATAAAAAACCCACCTCCGATTTCAAATTTAGCAGGTTGTAAAAAACGTTCATATTCCCAATACTCATTGGTTATTGTTTTGGTAGCTGTTGAATCTGATTGAGCTATCCCCACATAAGTGCAAAAGCTCAGTAATACGATAAAATATGTTTTCATAAGTGTTTGTGTTTTAATTTGATTCAAAATTATTGCACTATTCACATATTAAATCTTCCAAAACACAAGGAATACGATTATTTTTTGTGATAATCACAAAAAATATATCTTTGCTATTATGGAACAACGTCTTTTTCTAAACGAAATCAAGCAAGTCTTACCCGCCCACACTTCACTGATAGAAGCTATTGCTGCTGCTTTAGATATAAGTTATGATGCAGCACATAGGAGGACTAGTTTAAAAAGTAAACTTTCCTTATCTGAAAGCATTACACTAGCCAAATATTTTAAACTCTCTATAGATAAGCTCTTTGTTAGTAAGCAAAGTAATTGGGTTTCTGTAGAGAGAACGACAGCTATACATAATGAAGAAGAACTAAAAGAATATTTTGAGAACTCTTATAATAACCTATCTCCTTTATTAGGTAAAGAAGGTTGTAAACTCATATACTCTGCAAAGGATATCCCAGTTTTTTATGATTTAAAAAGCGATACGATGATGCGCTTTAAAATATATGTTTGGTTAAAATTATTAGATCCCGATTTTCATTCTGTTAGTTATACCCATTTTACACCAAGCTTAAGCGTACAACAAATAGCCAAACGTCTTGGCGCCTTATATGAAGACTTACCAATTACAGAAATATGGGATTTAACAACAATTAATGGAACATTAAAGCAAATTCACTTTTACTTTAAAGCTGGGCATCTTACAGAAAAAGACGCCTTGACAATAACCAAAAGTCTTAAAGAGACCATCAATATGATTGCAGAAAGAGTGGTAACTGATCCTACATATATGTTCTATTACAACGAATTATTATTAATGAACAATAATATTTATGCGCAAGTAGAAGATCAGCAATCATTATACATTCCTTTTACGTTATTATCTTACTATCGTACATCAGATAGGATTACCTGTGATCACGCAAAAACATATTTAGACAAGCAATTACAACATTCTAAGCTGTTAAATACCGCTGGAGAGAAGGAAAGAAATACATTTTTCAATAAAATTCATAAAAAAATCCAAGCATTAGAATATCTCATAAGTGCCTCAGAAGCATTAGATTTTGAATAATAAAAAGGTGATATACGCTTTCGCGAAAGCAAAATTATATACATTTAATACATACACGACGCAACCTTTTACTTTTTACTAGACTATTAAGGTAAGTTTAATAGCTACAAAACGGAATAATAAACCATTTGGAAAAGACACAACTCATTGCTGGATGCAAAAAAAATGATCTAGCAGCACAGAAGTTATTATTTTTAAAGTACAAGGACTTGGTCTATACCTCGTCCCTAAAATACTGTAGAAATAAAGCAGAGGCTGAAGATAATGTACATGATGTTTTTATTGTCATTTTTGAAACAATTCATAAATACAAAAACAAAGGATCTTTTGAAGGGTGGATAAAACGTATTGCCATTCACAAAGCAGTAGATAAGTTTAGACAGAAAAAAACGACAGACTTACCTTATCAAATAGAAAGTGACACGAGAGAAGTAATCATAGATAAAGAGCAGGTAGATATTCCAATTGATGCTATTTTTGAAGCTATACAAGAATTACCTGAGAGATATCGCCTTGTATTTAGTCTGTATCAACTAGATGATTATACACATAAAGAGATTGCTACGATGTTATCTATTTCTGTAGGTACATCAAAATCTAATTTTCATCGTGCTAAACAAATTTTAAAAGAAAAAATACTAGCATTTTCTAGTACCAAAATATTGAATCAATAACCTATGAAACCACAAGAAGATATAGGAAGTTTAATCAAATCAAAACTTCAATCGGTAGAAAAAGCTTCTAATGAGCCTACTTGGGAGAAAATACAGCATTCGTTAGAAGAACGCAAGAAAAAGAGACGATTTGCTTTTTACATAAAAACAGGACTGGCTGTTTTATTCCTTATAATGAGTACTATATTGATGTTTAATTATGTGAATACAAGTACTGAAAACACACTAACATCTCAAGAAGAAATCCTTTTAAAAACGGACAACCAAGATATTGTCATAGAAAAAGATAAAAAAGCTACAGAAACTCCTGTACAGACTACAACAATCTCTAA
>CAKZKZ010000695.1 GCA_937124495.1 uncultured Dokdonia sp.
ACCCCATTCCCATCTGCTTACATACTTTATTACATCAGGAGAAGCGCGTTCATCACAAATCTTTTTTCTACGTCTTCTCTCATAGTAGGTTTGGCATAACAAAAACCTATTAGAATGAACAATCAAAAAATCACCAATACCCTTATAATCTATGCGAAACGTATAAAAGTACACAGCATGCTTACCCTATATCTGATGTTTTTATTATGTATGATGAGCAGTATAGGATATACTCAAGAATCATCCACTACGGATACAGATGCTATTGTTGGAGATTGGGAAGGCAATATTGTTGTCAATGAAAATAAGTCTGTCGGTATCCTATGGCGCTTTGAAGCTTCAGATACAGGAGTACTTGCAGGATATATGGGACCTGTTTCCAAAGGAGTGGCAACCATTCCTATGCAGGATATGGTAGTTTCTGATTCGGTCATCAGTTTTACAATTCATTCTGAAGGCAGTTATTCTGGTGAAATATCTGAAAAACAGATTACAGGTCATTGGACTTCAGGAAGTGGTAAAGTGCTCCCTATGAATATGGCTAGAGAAGCAACCAAACAACAGATCAGTAATCGTTTTGAGGGTACTACAGTAAAAAACACAATTTATCAGAGTATCAAATTAGGTGATGTAGCTGCTGTCGAAGCCTTCCTAAAAGAAGGGGATGATATTAATAAAATAGATAATCAAGGATTTACATTGCTCTTTAATGCTATAAAAAATGATAGAAAACATAAGGTGACGAAGTACTTACTTGATCAGGGAGCTAATCCCAATATAGATTGCAACAACATCACACCGCTGATGTTTGCAGTGGCGTATCAAAATCATACGGTTATAAAAGAGTTAATAGCGCATAAAGCTGCGATTAACTATATAAGTAGTGATAAACAAACAGCTTTAGTATATGCCATTAAGGGAAGAGACCCTAAAACGCTTCAGTTATTACTGGATTATGGAGCTACTCCAAATCTGGAAATTGAAGATAACTACACAGCTATTGATATCGCAAAAAAAGAAAACATCAAAGAGATATTAGAAATCCTTGATATTCCTTATGAAGGGGTTAGTGATGGTCCTTATGTACAAGAATCTACCACAGGTCGTACAGCTATTTGGATAGATAAAGGGGAAACACATGTTGAAAACAGTATTCCAAACAGCTCAGAAAGCATTCAATATAAAAATAGGTCTGTTAAGCTTCATACGGGTAATAGGGTAGAAGTAGAAAAGCTCGAATACGATGAAGTCTCTAAGATTGCTGCTATTAGTGATATACATGGACAATACGACACATTTATAACGCTTTTAAAGAGAAATAACATTGTAGATGAGCAAGGTGCCTGGAATTTTGGAGATGGACATTTTGTGGTCGCAGGTGATATTTTTGATAGAGGCCCAAATGTCACTGAAGTATTATGGTTTTTATACGATTTAGAAAAACAAGCAGCACTGCATGGAGGGAAAGTACACGTATTACTCGGCAATCATGATGTTATGGTGCTTAACGGGAATCTTCGTTCTGTACATCCTAAGTATACAGAAATAGCTAGGATACTAGAAAAGCCATTTCATACTTTATTTAGCAATGAAACGGTTTTAGGGAATTGGTTACGAACGCGTCCTGTGCTTGTTAAACTAAATACATTCTTATTTACACACGGAGGGTTACATCCTGATTTAGTCACCAAAGATGTTTCACTTGATCAAATTAATACCGAATTTAAAAACCAACTCATAGAAAGTGAATTGCCAGCAGGGCGTAATGAGTTAGGAACCTATCTACACAGAGGAGATGGCCCCATTTACTATAGAGGTTATTTTCAAGGAGAACTTGCTACAGATACACAAATTGATCAATTATTAAATCATTTTCAAATTTCAAATATTGTGGTTGGGCATACCACTCATAGACATATTGAAACACGTTATGATGGAAAAGTCATTGTGATCGATGCCAATATGAAAAGTGGTCAAATGGCTGAAATCCTTTTATGGGAATCAGATGCATTCATTCGCGGAGATCTTACAGGCAAAAAAATATCATTAAAATAAAAATCATCAATCAAAAAAATAACAATATGAAACTCATTATTGATAATTTATCTAAAACGTATTCAAATGGTGTGAAGGCATTACAAAACATCTCTTTAGATATACCTACAGGAATGTTTGGATTACTAGGACCCAATGGAGCTGGAAAATCTTCCTTGATGCGAACGCTTTCTACACTCCAAGAAGCAGACGAAGGGACGGTGACTCTTGATAATTTAAATGTACTCACTCAAAAAAACGAAGTGCGAAAGGTTTTGGGGTATTTACCTCAGGAATTTGGGTTATACCTTAAAATATCTGCAGAAGTCTTATTGAATCATTTGGCTGTTTTAAAAGGAATCACAAATAAAAACGAACGAAAAGAAACCGTAAAAGCATTATTACATAAAACGAACTTATACGGACATCGTAAAAAAAACCTTGGTGGGTATTCTGGTGGAATGAAACAGCGATTTGG
>CAKZKZ010000696.1 GCA_937124495.1 uncultured Dokdonia sp.
TTCTCTCTGCGTACACCGTCAAAACCCCAGCTAACGTCGTCATCACCCACACCGTCATCCGAATACTCCTTGCAACCCTACGGACAGCAACAAATAGACAGCAACCACACAGGTGTAAATCAGACAATGCCATCAATCCAATAACGACACAAACAGAGTATGTTGGACAAAAGTAAAAAATATTAACAAGCAACTCACTTTAAATCCCTCAGAGCTCCAGCCCAGTTGCGCACCAGGACAGTAATCGATATCAACCACTTCAATTTCGTAGTAGTACTTGCCACCAACCTGTAGTTGTACCTCACCTATCACCGTAGCGAATTCATTAAAAAAAATTGTGTAGTCTTGTTCAATCTCTGCATGATGTCGACAGTCTCTTAAAATTATCTGACTGTTCTGCTTCCACAAGTCATGCGTTTCTAATCGCGTCGAAGAATGTGAATTTGTGATAGCATCTTGTCGTCCTGCCACTATTTGCTCGTCTCCCCAAGGAAAATACTCACATCCTACGGTTACGGTTTCCAAGCCATCCACAGCCAGCTGCTCACCGCTCTTGACATCTACCCACACAAAAGTGGGTACAGAAGATACTTTAAATATTTCGGATAGTTGGCGTCGGCTATCTCTCTCTGTATATCGCACAGCGAGCCATGGCATTTTTGAAAAATGATCTTCAAACACATTTATATTTTCATCACTACTGACCAATATTATTTCAATTTTCTTCCCAGCACCCATCATATATTCATCAATGGAGTTGTCTATCACCTCTTTGAACAAGATATAGATTCCATCATCTGGAGCTGTTCCATTGCCTAACTTACCGATATACATTCCAGGACGTAAACGAATATGCTCTTTCCAATCTAAGGAACGGATATTATCTTCTGTATAGGTTGCTTTTGCCATTTGTGCCGTTTAATACTATTAACAAAGGTTTTTTGTTCTTTTCAAAACAAAAACTTGAAATTCAAAAAATTTCAAGCCTTATTACAAATATAGTAATTCTGAGAATAAAAAACAAATTGTTTCAAATATAAATTATAAACAAGATGTTGAAATTGAAGATTTAAGAGGCATCTCACTACCCCTTCTATTTAATTTATCAAAAAAAAGGGTCTTTGACAATTTTTGCCAAGGCTTATAATTTAATCTTTTTTATAGAAATATTTGTGGTTATAAGTCGTAAGTAGAAAGTCGTAAGAGTTGTTGGTTAACAATAGCTTACGACTTTCTACTTAAAACTTACGACTTATAAAAATTCTAAGCTCAAAGCAATTAAGTTTCATTTTGGCAAAAATTGTCATAGAACCACAAATTCCTTCCTAAAAATATCAATCCATAACAACCTTATCGTAAGTAAGCGTTTTATCTTCGGCTACGTGTAAGATTACATAATTATCGCCCTCTCCATCTCCCATGCCACTCGCCATGAATGTCATGTTATCATACTGGTCATAATAAAAATTATCTGCCCAAGTACCTCCGCCCAAATCGCCTGCAAACATAAAAACAGGATTAGACAATTGATGAAAAAGAGGTTCTATCTCTGTCCAAAAATTAATTTCGGTCGCTCGACCAGCCAACGAATTGGGGCGAATACTTTCGTATTTCGTTCCTTGTTGTATCCACAATAACTGATGAAAAAAGACATAGATATTATGTACTTTTTCCTTATGCTCTTCTAAGGTGTTTTTTAAAAACGTCAACTGATCCCCTGTAATATTCCAGGCATCCAAATTGGGATCTAAAACAATAAACAAATCCGATTGGTGGACAAAGGAAGAATAGGTTTTGCCATAACGTTCTTCATATACCGGTCGATTTTCCATGTCATGATTTCCAACAGAAAAATAAACAGGAATGCCTAAATCAGCAACGTCTGCATCTACTTCTACCCAATCTTGCAAAGTCGGATGTGGCGACACAATATCTCCAGTCAAAACACCTAATGCTATATTTTTTTGCTTGTGAATCGAATCAAATTGAGCTTTGAATGGAGGGTGCAAACCCACATTATTTACGCCCGCATTTCCATAAGTATGTCCTGCTATAAAAAAAGAATAAGGTTCGTGACCTCCTTTTTTGCAACTACTAAAACAAAGTGCAAACAACAAGCACAAGAGTATACAATAATGCATCTAGATTACTTTTAAGTTTTTGATGAATTAGTTCTCCTTAAAAGTAAACTAGATTATTAATAAAACCTACAAAAAGAAGAAATCATTAATTGCAACCCAAATCTACTTTTGATTGCGCATCAGCATTTGGGAAACAAGCTCCAGAAGGTAAACTAGTAGGAACATAGCGATCCAAATAATCATCATGCAAAGCATTATCAATAAAATCAGCAATCTGATCTACTTGTTCTTCTGTCAAGCCCAAAGGCACAAACATAGGCGACAATTTATTGGCTGGCACATTTGGATTTTCTGCAATGCCTTTATTTTTGTAATCGAC
>CAKZKZ010000697.1 GCA_937124495.1 uncultured Dokdonia sp.
TCAAGTAGATGAGATTACAAAGGATGTATCTCTTATGATTACAGACTTTGCTGATGATGATGATGAAGTAGATGAAGGTAAAATGTTCTGGGAGAATCAAATTTCACAATTAAAACAAGTTATAGGATCTGTTTAATTCCTATGCTAAATAGTATATTTGTCCCGTCCTCACAAGAGCGACGGGATTTTTTATGATTAACGATAACGGAACCTTAGTAGAAAGCAATAATACACATCTTAACCCTATGAATAGAGGGTTGTTATACGGCGATGGTGTTTTTGAAACCATAAAAGCAGTGAACGGTACATTGCTTTTTTGGGAAGATCATTATTTTAGATTCATGGCATCTATGCGCATACTGCGTATGGAAATACCTATGAGTTTCACACCAGAGTATTTAGAACAACAGCTAGTTGATACATTACATGCCTGTAATTTAATGGGAAAACCAGCACGTATTAGAATTACAGTGTATCGTAAAGGAGGAGGTACGTATCTACCAGAAGATAGAGGCGTAGGATATTATATCTATGCGAAGGAAATCTCATCTCCTTTTTATATGCTATCTGAAGCACCGTATGAAGTTGAACTGTATAAAGATCATTATATAAATGCAGATATCTTATCTACTTTAAAAACGACGAATAAAGTGCTTCACATCACTGGAAGTATATTTGCCGAAGATAATGGGTATGATAACTGTCTACTTATTAATAACAAGAAAAATGTTGTAGAAGCTTTACAAGGAAATTTATTCTTAGTAAAAGGAACTCACATTAAGACACCGCCACTAGAGGATGGGTGTTTACGAGGAATTATCCGTAAACAATTACTCGCTATATTACCATTAATGGAAGAGTATACCTTTGAAGAAGCTTCTATATCTCCTTTTGAGCTCCAAAAAGCAGATGAACTTTTTATTACAAATGCTATAAAAGGGATTCAGCCTATCACAAAGTATAGAAAGAAACTGTATACGACAAAAGTGGCTAATACAGTATTGCAAAAATTAAATGTAAAGGCAAGGCTTGGTTAATTATAATGTGGATGCTCTGGTGCATTAGACCAGAGTATGTAATCACCACCCAACTCAATAATTTTTTCTTTCCAAAGCTTTTGATAACATTTGGTTAAAATGGTTTCTTCATAATTGTTTTCTACAACTACCCAAGATTTTTCTTGTAATTCTTGATTGAGTTGTTGTGCTTCCCATCCAGAATACCCTAGAAAAAATTGAATATCTTCAGGTTTGACTTTATTATTTTCTATAAGTTGTATAACAGTATCAAAGTCTCCACCCCAAAAAATGCCAGAAGCAATCTCTGTGCTACCTTTTATGAGGTCAGGCACCGTATGTATGAAGTAGATGTTATCTTGCTCTACAGGCCCTCCATTGAAGATAGGTAAATCATTACGTGTAAGAAATGGAATAAAATCATGGAGTTTCTGCTCTAAAGGTTTATTCATAATAAACCCAACAGTGCCTTGATCATTATGATCAGCGAGTAAAACGACAGATCTATTAAAAGAGACATCACCCATGATAGATGGTTCTGCGATCAATAAATACCCTTTGGTTGGAGGTAGTTTCATGGTATTTTTTAATTACATAAATAAACCTAATCAATTTTTTACCCATATCAAAATAAAGAACTCTTTGTTTAAAGCTATCTTTTTTTGATTCAATGGGTTAAACACTTCTTTAGTGCCAATTTTTAAAATTCAATTCCTATTTGTTAAATTTTTAATTTGCTGTATATCAATATTTTGAAAATTAATTTTAAGTAATGAATTTTAGGATTCAATGCAATGTTTTATTTTGATTTTTTTACACTTTTATTTTTTTGTTAAACACGTTTTGTCAAATATATATGATGAGCTAGATGTGTGAAGTCTATTATAGATGATGTCATTTGTTTTTAAGTAATTTAGAATAAAGATGTAACAAAGTGACTACTTTTTTTACTTATGATTAACTATTATTAATTTATACACGATGAAAGCACACGAAATAGATTACGAGATTATTGGAGAAGAAATGCAATATGTAGAAATAGAACTAGATCCTCAGGAAGGTGTTATAGCAGAAGCTGGGAGTTTTATGATGATGGAAGATGGCATACGTATGGATACTATCTTTGGTGATGGGTCTCAGAAAGATAATTCGGTGTTAGGTAAAATATTTGGAGCAGGTAAGCGATTACTTACTGGAGAAAGTCTTTTTATGACAGCATTTTATAATGATGTTGTAGGAAAGAAAAAAGTGAGTTTTGCTTCTCCATATCCTGGAAAAATAATTCCTATAGACTTAGGTGCTATAGGAGGGAGGTTTATATGTCAGAAAGATGCCTTCTTATGTGCAGCAAAAGGAGTCTCTGTTGGTATTGACTTTTCTAACCAATTAGGAAGAGGGCTTTTTGGAGGAGAAGGATTTATTATGCAAAAATTAGAAGGAGATGGCGTCGCTTTTGTTCACGCTGGCGGAACTACATTAAAGAAAGAACTCGCACCAGGAGAAAAACTGAAAGTAGATACAGGGTGTATCATTGGTTTTGATCATACTGTAAATTATGATATTGAGTTTGTAGGAGGGATTAAGAATACCATTTTTGGAGGAGAAGGACTGTTCTTTGCAACTTTATCAGGACCAGGTACCGTATATATACAATCTTTACCTTTTAGTAGACTAGCTAATAGAGTATTAGCATTAGCCCCTTCTGGTGGTGGAAAATCAAGAGGAGAAGGTTCTATTTTAGGAGGCATAGGAGATTTACTAGATGGAGATAATGGATTTTGATAATGTATTAAAAACAAATAGGTTACATTTTAACATCGTCAAAAATTGTTGTTAAAGTGTATGAACTTATTGAAAATATAGAACAA
>CAKZKZ010000698.1 GCA_937124495.1 uncultured Dokdonia sp.
GGTTGAGCGACTTGTACTTGATATTGATCTGCAAACGCTAGTTCTTCCCAAGAAAAAGTAACCTCAGTACTCGTTAAAACAGCACCATCAGATGGCGCTAATACAGTCACAATATCTTCAGAAATGTCAGGAACACTTACGATGTCTTCACAAGCAGCGATAAGTGCCATGCTAAAAATGAGTAGGATTAATTTTCTCATACTATTTATTTTAATAATCTACTAGTTTTTTAATTTTCAGAAGCTTCGTAGCTTTTCGCTCTAAAGGTCTTTTACAAGACTTCCCTTCTTCGGTAATATCCATCACCACTACTTGATTGCGTTCATTTTTACCATAACAGAAAAAAGAAGTTTGATAGTCAAAGATTACCATTTCTGAGAAAGGGATTCTCATAAGAAGGTCTTCCCCACTGTACATCGTAACCATATATTGATTATCTATCATTTCTAAGAAAGCACTTGTCATTTTTGTAGTATTTAATACTACTTTAGAAATCATAAAAATTTTACTAACGACTCCTGCTTTTTTTGAGTTTTTAACATATTCTCGTATGGCTATATCTTCATTTATAGCGCGAGCATATCCAATATCATCTATGAGTTCTATTTCAACATACGTAGGTTTTTTTGCTATAGTGTCACTATATGAAATGGTTGGTTTTTGTGTATCAAACACAACTGTGTACCTTTTAAAAGAAGTTTTTGTAAATTCTTTTTCAAGAATGCTCACGCGCAATTTTTGGTCAAATACAGGCATTCCTTTTATCTCTATATTATTTTTGAGCGTACCTTCTTTTTTAACGATAACCCCCAATTCTATAGCATTGACTTTTTCTTTTGTAAGCTGTACTTGTTTTGTTGTATTACATCCTAAAAAAAGGAGGATACAGGCAAGGTAGAACCCTTTTAGATTCACAACATCTAGACATTGCTGTATGTACTTCATATACGTTTTAATTATTGGACTAGCTGTAATAGAAATTCTCCTTCTAAAGATGTTTTCCCAGTACGATAGTTTTTAAGTTTTTCAAATTGCAAGGATGCGATCATCCCGAATTTACTTCGTTGCTCTAATTGATAGGCTAACCCTAAAATAGCATTAAAATCTCCAGACACTCTAAAGGCATACGAATTGGTTTTCTTGCCATTTTGAATAACACTATGAGGCTCATTAAAAGAAATAATTTTAATAGCATGATCAACAGCATAGCGATCTATGGTTTTTAATAAGTTATTCTGGAGCGAAGTTTCGGTAATTTGATAATGACCTAATAAGGAATCATAGTATTTTTCTTTTTGACTTAACGCCTTTAAACGCTTAGGGATATTAGCATATATCTGTTCTTGTGTTTTTAGACGATCATAATTATCTTTAAGTAACAGCGTAGGAGATATAGATAAAAAATATCCTAGGATGAGTATCCCAAAAAAGCTTACTGCTAAGATGCTATTTTTTTGCTTAATGGTCATATCCGCTCTTAATTAAAAATTCTATGCTAAAACGTATATTATTTGCTTTTTTTTCTAGATTATTAATAGATACGCTCTCTGAAAACTCTAAAGTTTCTAATGATGAAATCCATGAAGATAAATCGCTATTTACCGCCGTTTCTCCCGTAATGATAATCGTATTTTCTTTAACCTGAACCGCTTTGTTGTTACGTATCCTTTTTTCTATGGGTTGATATTGAAGTCCTTCTAAAAGAATCGTATCAGGCATTCCTTTTGCAATTTCATCAATAAAATAAGAGGCAGAAGACGAGGCGGAAGCAATAACATCTTCAAAGCGTTTTTGTTTCTGATCAACAATAGAGTCTTTTCTTACTAAGAGCTTTTTTTGTAGGATATTAGTACTACCGATTTCTTGTAATACGGCTACTTCATCATAATAATAGCTGTAAAATAAAAAGTTAACTAAAAATAAAGCAAACAATACACCAACGGCTAGGGGTAGTCCAATGGCAAATAGCCTGTTTTGTGTAAAGGTAGATTGTTGCTGTTCTTGTTGCTCTTCAAAATTAGTTGAAATACGATCTTCATCAGTTCCTGCTAGTAGCGTAAGAATTCCTCCTAATGTGTTTATATAGCTTCCTTCTATTTTTATGCCTTCGATATCATAATAGTCATTTTGATAGCTTCCCACTTCTGTAGGATATATAGCTACTATTTCTCCATCTTCTAACGCTAGGGTATCTGTTGATGTTTTCAGAGAAGTTTCTTGTTTTAGAAATGGAAGCAATGAGCTTACAGGTGTATTTCCTAAACTCCACTGAGTAATAAAAATAGAGTGCTCTTCATAGTTTTTGATTAGCGTATTTATATAGGCTTTTCTACAGATATACACATAGGCTTTTTCTTTAGATCGGAGGATCTCATAATAAAAGTCATCTAAAACAATACTTGGAAATGTTTGATTGATTAAAATGATATCTGAAAGGTTATTCCTATTTTCTGTCGCCTTTTGAAGTACTTGATTATTATTAATAATCAGATGTGCATATTTAAGTTTCGAATCAAACTCTTTTACGCTTTCTATCGTTGATACGGTTTCTTTATCTACGACAGTAAGCTCTCCCTTTTGTTTTTTACAATTAAGAATTGTTATTGTGAGATCAATATCAGAACCTATGTGTTCTAATGAACAATAGGTTTTTCCGTAAATGATATTTCGCGTGAGGCTATCTAGCATTAGTAAATAACTGTTGGTTTGATAAGCACTGTGAGTTTTGATGTAGAAGCGGTGCGAACACGCTTACTGAAAAGCCATTTAATAATAGGAATACGTGCTAAAAATGGGACGCCTGATCCTGAATTACTTTTACGATTCTCTTCCAACCCACCCAAGACCACAATATCATTGGTGCGAGATTTAATAATGGAGG
>CAKZKZ010000699.1 GCA_937124495.1 uncultured Dokdonia sp.
TCCACTAGAAACGGTATTACCTCCTTGTCCTAATCCATCTCCTAAAGCTTCAGGAGAAGCAGATGAAGGATTCACTCTATCTGTAATGTCTAAAAAACTAGCATTTTGAGAAAAATCAATTCCTCGTAAAGTACGAGCACTATTACTAGGAGTAAAAGAAATATCTTGTGTATTATAATTAAGGTCTACATTACTTACTCCTGTACGAACTTTAAATTTTGGAGTCACCGCATAACTTACTTGCACACCGTAACTTAAATTTGCATCACTGCTCTTGGCATTGTCTTTAAACTGAGGGTCAATTCCAGATCCTCCAAAATCACCATAAAAAACAGGAGCAGCTACCGCTCCCACATTCCATCTATTTGCAATAGCTTCTTTTTCTTGTACATCATCATCTTGTGTAGCAGCATCTACGATACGAGCAGCTTCTTCTACAAGTGATTTTTTTGAACTTTCTTCTGTATCGGTATCGGTAGTTTGAGAATCTTTTACTGTTTCTTCTTCTGCAACAGTAACTGTTGTGTCATCTACACCTTTATCTATTTTAACCGTAGGGTCGATAAGATCTGATCGCTTTTGTGGTATATTATCTCCTATTGTTTTGGTTTCTGTTGTTTGGGCTCCAGCTACATCTTCAGTACTTGACTGTGTTGAGTTAACAGTATTGTCTATGTATCCTTGTTGACTTGATTTTTCTTTATTTGGGGTTTGCTGACCTACTTTTGTATTATCTTGACTAGCAACAGCTCCTTGCGTATTATCTACGCCAAAAAGGATATTACCCTCTTTTGTGTCTTTATTTTGTACAGGCGTTGATTCATCATCAGAAGTACTCTTTTCTATCGCTAGTGCAGATTCCGTTTGTTTAGATACAGAAGGGTCTTTATCTGTCGTAGCTTCCACATCTGTGGGTGGGTTTGTCCTTTCTTTTTGGTTTGACTCTACAAGTTCAGGCGTTGTCGTTGTCGTTGACGTGTTATTCCATAAAGCAATACCTATAGTAACAAGTAATAGCAATATTGCAGCAACACCTCCTAATCGCCACCATATAGGGACAATCTTACGATCTTCTTTTTTCTTTTTTGCTTCAACAATATTTTGCCACACCTGATCGCTAGGATGTACTTCAAAGTCTTTAAATTTCTCCTGAAAAAGCCTGTCTATGTTCTTTTTCTGTTTCATTGGTTTTGAGATTGACTTAAGGTATAGTCTTGACTTACCTCAATTTTATTCTTTAATATTTTGCGAGCACGCGCCAAATTAGATTTAGACGTACCCTCCGAAATTTCTAATAACCCAGAAATCTCTTTATGTGAATATCCATCTAATACATACAGATTAAATACCATCCTGTATCTATCTGGTAATTCTTGGATAATTCTAAGTAGATAATCGAGAGGCACACTTTCTTCTTCTACCTCTACATCTACTTCACTAACATTCTCTTCATTTATCAAATTAAGTACTCCAGATTTACGGTATCGCTGGAGTGCAGTATTGATTGCTATTCGTTTTAACCATCCTTCAAAGGATCCTTTATTTTTATATTGAGATACTTTATCAAAAATGATAATAAAGGCATCCTGCAGTATGTCTTCGGCATCTGCATAATTAGAAGCATATTTTAAGCAAACCGAAAAAAGTGAACTAGCATAACGCTTGTATAACTCTTCTTGGGCTTTTGCATGTTTCTTTTTACAATTATCAATGAGTTGGTCTAAACTCAAAATATCATTATTGGTTAGTTTTTTTAATCTATTCTATAATAGGCACATCAAATGTTATAAATGTAGGATTTCCTATTTCATCATTACCTGTAAAAAAACTTAAATTTAATTCTCCCACTGCTTCTGGTGTTATAACCAAAGGAGCTGTTTTCAAATCATTTTCTAAATCAGAACAGGTCGTTCTTCCTTGAACTACTTTTGTTATTATCGCAATCTCTCTTACATCACCTTCATTTAAGATATCAAATCCATTAAATGCATGACACGTAGAAGGTCTTTTATAGGTTACTTGTATCGTATCTGTTTGACCTACTATAAAAACATCTGGCACACTACTTACGACATCTACTGGCGTAACTTCAAAAAAGAAGAAAGGCGCATCATCTGTACTACATCCTACAAGAAGTACAAGAATTATAGATATTATGCTTAATTTTTTCATATATAACAGGGGGATACTATATACTATAGATACATATATCTATAAAAGGTTGCGTCTAGGTATAAAAAAACCTCCTAAAATTAGGAGGTTTTTATTTGTTTATTCATTTGATGCTTTAATAGCTGCATGAATCTTTGTTTCTAATTCCTCCATTAAATCGGGGTTATCTAAGAGTAATGCTTTTACAGCATCTCTACCTTGTCCTAGTTTTGTGTCTTGATAGCTAAACCAAGAACCACTCTTCTTCACAATCTCATAATTAACTCCTATATCTATAATTTCGCCAACTTTAGAAACTCCTTCTCCATACATAATATCAAACTCCGCCATTCTAAATGGTGGTGCCACCTTGTTTTTAACAACCTTGACACGTGTTTTATTACCCATCACATTAGCGTTACTATCTTTAATTTGGGTAGATCTTCTGATATCGAGACGTACAGAAGCATAAAATTTTAATGCATTTCCTCCTGTAGTGGTCTCTGGATTACCAAACATAACCCCTATTTTCTCACGTAACTGATTAATAAATATGACGGTACAGTTTGTTTTACTTATCGATCCTGTGAGCTTACGTAATGCTTGTGACATTAATCGAGCATGTAATCCCATTTTAGAATCTCCCATCTCTCCTTCTATCTCACTCTTAGGCGTTAAAGCCGCAACAGAGTCAATCACAATAATATCTATAGCTCCAGAACGAATTAAATTATCTGCAATCTCTAGTGCTTGTTCTCCATTATCTGGTTGCGATATAATTAGGTTTTCAATATCAACATTTAATTTTTCTGCATAAAAACGGTCAAATGCATGTTCTGCATCTATAAATGCAGCAATACCTCCTGCTCTCTGTGCTTCAGCAATAGCATGTAAGGTTAAGGTTGTTTTTCCAGAAGATTCAGGACCGTATATTTCTATAACACGTCCACGAGGATATCCTCCTACTCCTAAGGCTACGTCTAAACCTAAAGAACCTGTAGGAATAGAGTCTACATCTACAATAGCTTGATCTCCCATCTTCATCACGGCACCTTTTCCGTAGGTTTTATCAAGCTTATCAAGGGTAAGTTGTAATGCTTTTAATTTTGCTTCTTTTTCTTTTTCACTACTCATTTCGTCTCTATTTTGAATTCTAAAAATTGGTAAGTAAAAATAGGGTTTCTATTTGAGGGGGGCAAGGTACGCTTTCGCGAAAGCAGAATATTTTTTAACAAAAAAATTACGCAACCCTTTTCTTTTTCTAAAGTCTACTACATGAGAAGTAATACAGAAAATGAGTTTACAACGAATTAAAAATAATGAAATCCAACTAAAAGCAAAGCGTTATTTGATGCTAACGCATTGCCGGAAGTTGGAAGGCGGTTAGCTTAAAAGCTATTTCTGTGCTTGTAACACAAATAGAAATAAAGTCTAACAAATGAATTAGCCGTTCAAAAAAATGCCCGCAGGATCGCCCTCCGGGCATTTTTTGTGGGTACAATACCAACTATAACTTAAAATACGTCTAATAATTTGTTTCTATCGCACTCATCTTTCAATATAAAATAAAACCGTAGTTAAAACTATGCTTTGATTTTATATCTCATCTGAACACGTTATAACTCAAATTCTTTTAGGTTCATTTTAAATAATAATTGGTATTACTTTCATTTTCTAAAATCGTCTATCTTTGCAAAAAAATAATTCTTTTAATCTTAAAAAAAGTATAGCATGCAACTGTACAACAAATTAAGTGCAAAAGAGAGAGCTGCCCTTATTGATGAGGCTGGAAACGAGCGTTTCACACTCTCTTTTTACCAATATGCACACATAGGTAATCCTGAACTTTTTAGAAATCATCTGTTTATCGCATGGGACGATATGGACGTCTTAGGTCGTATATATGTAGCCAACGAAGGCATTAATGCACAACTATCTGTGCCTGCTGCAACTTTTAACACATTCAAGTCTTTCCTAGACGGAATTCCTTTCTTACATAATGTACGTCTTAATATTGCCATAGAACAGGATAACAAATCCTTTCTTAAACTCAAGGTAAAAGTGCGTCGCAAAATTGTAGCAGATGGTCTTAATGATGAGACTTTTGATGTTACTAACAAAGGCGTTCATGTAGACGCAAAAACGTTTAACACGCTTATAGAACAGGAAGATACCGTATTGGTAGATATGCGTAATCATTACGAAAGTGAGATTGGTCATTTTAAAAATGCCGTTACACCAGATGTAGATACTTTTAGAGATTCTCTAGATATTATAGAAGACGATCTAAAAGATCACAAGGAAGATAAAAAACTTGTTATGTATTGCACGGGAGGTATACGTTGCGAAAAAGCAAGTGCCTACTTTAAACATAAAGGCTTCAAAAATGTATTTCAACTTGAAGGTGGTATTATAGAATATGCCCGTCAGATTGAACAGCAAGATCTGGAAAACAAGGTTAAAGGGAAAAACTTTGTATTTGACCACAGAAGAGGAGAGC
>CAKZKZ010000700.1 GCA_937124495.1 uncultured Dokdonia sp.
TATATAGGTAGGTAGGTTTAAATTCTAAAAATAGACTTGGTACAGCTTGAATTAGGTTCGGCATAATTACCTTTATATTTTTAGATCTTCTCATAAACTGCGTACCACACTTAGTAAGTTTATTAAATACGAATGTTTCCTCGTTGTAACTCCTTGCAAAAAGTTGTGTCCAAAACGAAGCCCCTATCTCTTCTATATTAGGGGCATCAAAATTTGAAATCGACATCGTTACATTTCTTGTGAAATTAAGATCCCCAATTTTGAGTAATCCTTTTGCGGAAAACTCAGTAAGTAGTGACGTCGTGCCAAAAGCAGCAAAATTATCATTTTTCAATTCTTTTAAACAACCACCAATCTCTTTAAAATATGTCATGTTCTCATTTCCAAGTCTAGTCAATCGTCCAACTAACAGGGAATAACTAGGATTTGATATTTCGGCAACAATAATTCCGTTAGTGTTCTCAAATGAAATTATTTCAGACTCTAAAAAAGAAAACTTTGATGCTAATATAGCAGGTGTCGTTATCTCAGGTCTACCATCAAATTCAAGCCTAGAAAGGACTGTTGTGCCTTTGTTTTCTATACTTTTATCTGCTGAATTTAAAATGAATCCTTTGTATTTGAAAGCATCATCTATTACAAACTGCTCAACATTATTTTCATCACGTATTGATACTTCAGTATTGATGATGATTTTTTTGTTTTCACTGTCCACGATAGCTCCTTCAATCAAGATACTATCTGATTGTTTGGTTGCTGTAACCTTGTTTCCTTCTTTGTCAGAAATCACTCCAAAAGCTATTGGGTTAAGTTCGCTTAGTTTCTGCTTATCAATATCGGTATAGTCATTTGTAGAGAGTTCTTTCCCATCGACCTTATCAACTTTACCAGATTGTATTGTAGTGATACTGGTTTGTAGGGAATTTAGACTGTCTATCAATCCGTCGATATAGGTCATTGGTTTAGAAACATCAGATACAAAACTCTTTATGGTTATAACCTCACCATCTGTAAATTTAAAATGCACGTCGCCAGCTTCGTTTACCGTTTTTTCTATGAGTATCTCCCCGTTATCTTTATGATAAAAACTATCCCAAACATCATGGAATTGTTGCTCAGTGGGTCTATCTCCTGTCTCAAACCATGTTTTTATTATGTGTAAAGGCTGTTTCATCTTAGTGTAAATGTGTTTATTATATTTTAATAGCGTATTCTTATGTAATCTCTATCAGTGTGGTTCAGGAGCGAAAGTACAAGAGAAAAAAAATAATGTCATTGTTTTTTTATAGTTGGATCTGTAGTTTCAATTTCTTTATTGGAAGATCACATAAGACGTTCTAACTTTATTTTTTATACTAGGGTGTTTTTGTAGGTTGAGAAAGAAACAGCATAGCACTGTGTAGTACCTGTTGATGATTTTTTATAAAAACGAGCAAGGAAATAGATATAAAAAAACGACTACCTGTTAAGAGTAGTCGTTTTTTTATATAATTAATCTATTCTGTATAGAATGATTATTAATCTCTTTTTTGAAGTACTCTATACTCTTCATAGCACTCACTAATAGCGTCAAGTATTTGAAGGTCATTTGCGGTAACTATAAAATTATCAGAGTAGTTACAGCTATTAAGTATAGCATTTATATCATTTTTATCAATTTGAAGTAAAGCGACTAGCGTTTCTCTATCAAACTTCTTTTCTAGAAGATTACGTACTTTGTCATCTTCCTTCATTTTCCGCATCTTTTTGAGCTGCTCTGGTTTCTTTCCAAAAAGATTGTACAATAAATCAGCAGGGTTAAAAATGGCATTAATGACTCTAGATACAGCACCTGGTTGTGATTTACCACCTTCATACCCAGTATTCAGTCCAGAAATACTAAAGCGTGAATTATTATAAATAGGAATTCGCTTTGCGTCTATTTCTAAATAGCCTGTTAGTTCTATCTCTTGCACAACAACTTCTTCTAGTGCAATACCTATTTCGGTCATTTTAATCTTTACGTTTCCGTATTTTACCCAATCGGCACTTACACGTACTTGTATCGTCTTGTATCCTAGGTAAGAAAAAAACAGCGTGTCATCTACTTTTGCTTTGATCTCAAATGCACCTTCATCATTTGTAATGGCACCTTTCAGATTTGTGAGATTTACAATATTTACATTTTGTAATGCCTGGTCAGTTGAAGAGCTTAAAACGGTACCATTAATATTGCCTTTTTGTAAGACAGGAATGGAGTCATTTTTTTGCGTAGTCGTTGTGTCTTCTTGGGCAGTAACGACACTTAATCCAGTTAATAGCAATAATGTAAGTAGGAATCTTTTCATAGCGGGTGTTAATTTATGGATTCTGTCGTTAAAATCTAGTCAAAACTACATTTTTACCATAAATATAACAATTATACTGGCTTTATAGATTAGAAGTTATGTTATTGAATAATTGATTTTCTAATCTATAAAGCAGTATTCTATTTATTTGTGTAGGTATTAACTACGACGTCTTCTCTTTCCTGAAAAGGGAGAATTTGAGTTTCCATTGTCAGATCTACGAGGCGATCTTGATTCTCCACTCTCTGCACGTGTTGGTCTACGATCATTTGATGATGAACGACGTCTTCTTTCTCCTCCGTCAGAACCTCCATAAGAGGATCTGTCTGAATCATTACGACGACGACCTCCTCCTTCAGAACTTCCATAAGAAGAACGATCTCTACTGCTATTGCGGTCATCACTATTACGACGGCGATCTCCACCGCTATCATTTCTTCTGTTAGAGCGATTTCCGCCACCTCTAAATCCACCGCCACTACGACGATCTCCACCACCGCGTCTGCGATCTCCACCACCACGATTACGGTCACGACCGCCTTGTGTTTCTTCTACACTTACACGACGACCATCAAGATCAAAATCTTCAAAAAGTGCAATTACTTTTTCTTTATGCTCTGTATCTGTATTAAAGAAAGAAAAACTGTCTTTACAGTCTACACGGTAAATCCCATCTTGACCTAATCCCGTTTTTTCTTTTAAGAAATCTTTTAACTTCATCCAGTCAAAATCATCCTTACGGCCTATGTTTATAAAGTAACGTGTAGTATCTCCAGATTCCTCTTTAAAAGCAGCTGTCGCATTTTGATTAAGATCTTTTGCTTTTTTGTAATAATTAAAGAAACGTGTGAATTCTACAGAGAATACTTTCTTTATCAATTCTTCCTTTGTTACATCTTCAAGTACCTCCTCTATAGCAGGCAAGTAGGCTTCTATATCTTGATTAACTTCTGTGTTGTGTATTTTATTGGCAAGATGAAAGAGTTGTACTTGCGTAATCTCTTTTCCATCTGGAATTGTTTTTTGTTCAAACTTTTTACCTAGAATTTTTTCTAGTTGTTTGATTTTACGCATTTCGCTTTTAGTAACAACCACCATAGAAGTACCAGTCTTTCCTGCGCGACCCGTACGACCTGAACGGTGTGTATACGTTTCTATCTCATCAGGAAGTTGGTAATTGATTACGTGTGTAATATCATCTACATCAATACCACGTGCAGCTACATCGGTAGCGACAAGCATTTGTATTTGTCT
>CAKZKZ010000701.1 GCA_937124495.1 uncultured Dokdonia sp.
ATCATTTCTTTCACCTCAACATTAGAAAGCCCTCCCACAGTAAGTGTTCCTAAAACTGGGAATTCTATCATCCCATTAGCATCTATTAAATAAGTGGGTGAAGATGAGGTATTGCTTGTGGTTAATGATCCATTTTCTGATGACAATGAAATGGAACCTGCATTAAAAGGAATCGCAGTATCTACATCGGGTGCAGATACTTTTATACTGATAATATCCTGAGGTTTGTAGGTTGCTACAAAGTGACTCCCAGAGGTAATCTGTTCTAGGTTTTCTGACTCTTGAAAATAGACAATATCCTGAGGCCCTTTACAGGAACATGTAAGTACTACGACCAGAATAGAAAAGAGCATCTTCATCTGCTGCATATTCATTAAATGTGGCTTGGTATTATTTTTCATAATGGGTGTGGGTTGGTATGATATAGATCGTTGCTATTTTAATAACCTGTTTGCTATGGGTGGTTATTTTTTATCCGCTTTCGCGAAAGCGAACTCTGACTATGTACCATATACATTGATTGATTTGTTGATTTATGTTACTTCATTCAGTGATTTATATTCTTGTAAAAGAGATTCCCAGATGTATTTTCTTTCATATTTCTCACAAATAGGTGCCCTTGCATTTTTAGTTAATTGTGTGTGATAATCTGTATCTACTAAAAGTTGCTGCATACTTTTTTGCAATGCTTCTACATTTTTTACAGGAATAACACTGCCATTTATCCCTTCTTGGACTATCTCATTACATCCATTTATATCTGATACAATACTGGGCACCTGCATAGCACTTGCTTGCAACACTGTATTTGGAAACCCCTCTCTATAACTTGGAAAAGTCAGAACATTAGAAATAGCCAAAAATGGACGTACATCTTCTTGCCATCCTATGAGTATTATATTTTTATTGCTCTCTATTTCATTTTCAGTTTCTTGTAATAATTGCGCTGTTTCTTGATCATAATACCCTACCAGAAGAAGAGTTGCATGGGCATGAGTTTCCTGTATATTCTTAAAGGCTTTTACAAGCTCATTAATCCCTTTATCTTTTACGATTCTGCCTAAAAAAGTGTACACAAAAGCTGATGGTTTAATCGCTAATTGTCTTCTTAATGTGTGTTTTTCTTCATCTGTATAAAACGCAGGCGTAAAATATGCGGTATCGATACCGTTAGAACTCCCTTTTCCTATTACTTTTAGTTTTTTTGAATCTGCAAACTCATTATGGAGTATGATATCTTTCAGTCCAAAAGAGTTAGGGTATACTTTTGTAGCACATGCATACGTTATTTTTTCTACCACATGAAGCAAGCGCCTTTTTACACCTGTTGCTTCTACCAATGGTAATCCTGCTACAGTATGTAATCTATTAGGCACTTTTGCAATTTTTGCCGCAAGCATCGCAAGTGTTCCTGCTTTTGGAGTATGACTATGTACGATGGTCGGTTTTTCTTTTTTAAATATTTTATAAAGTTGGTATACTGCTTTTAAATCTTTTAGAGGCGTTATTTCACGTGTCATCTCTACAGGAATAACACGTACATTTTCTTTTCTAGAAAGGGTATCAATCACAGTTTCTCCATCGGTGATATCACCGCTACTTCCTATGCCTATCATTTCATAATGAGCAGACATAAAACGCAGTTGTCCTTGTAACAATTTTCCTAAGGAACCTGAATGTGTTGCTACTCTAATAATTTTTTTCATTACTTGATGATATACGATCTATCTTAAGGACAAATAAACTTCATTTGATACACTATACACTATAAAAGAATGTGAAGCGGAAAAAAAGGGCTTTAAAAGGAATAATTGACCATTGTTTTACAGCGTGTTATATAAATTCATGTATGCATCTACCATAAGAGACACATCATACTGTTGTGCTCTCTCGGTACATTTTTTCTGTATTTTTTTGTAATATTCATGATCTGAAAGTAGTTGTTGTAGTATTTCTTTTAACTGAATATAGTCCCCTTGCTCAAAGAGAATTCCTGCTTCTCCAATCACTTCTGACAAGCCACTTACATCAGAAGCTACACAAGGATTTCCAGAAGCCATCCCTTCTACAATAGCAAGTCCAAAACCTTCGTAATGGGAAGAAAGCACACTAATATCTGACGTCTTTAAAAGTTGTGGAATATCGGTTCTATATCCTAAAAAGTGAACATTTTGATTTATTTTCAATGTGAATGCTAGTTCTTGTTTTTCTTCTTTTAAAGGGCCATCTCCGATTAATAATAAGTGTACTTCTTCAGGTACTAATGAGATCGCTTTAAGAAGCGTATTTTGATCTTTCTGGGCTGTAAAACTAGAAACTTGCACTATAATTTTAGCACTTTCAGGAATGCCTAATGCATTTTTAGAATATGGAATTGCTTCTCTAAATAGTTGTGTGTCGATGCCATTATTAATGGTACAGATCGTATGATGATGCTTTCCCAAATGTTTTTGCAAATTCTCTTTTACGCCTTCTGAAATGGCTATAATCTTGTCATATTTCTTATAAACATACCTGTCTATATATTTTAAAAGAGGCACGTTTCTTCTTCTGTTTTCTGTGTTGTGCTCTGTAACGATTAGTTTTGTTGTATACCTTAAAAACAAGGTCGCTAATGCTGTCCAATATAGACTTGGAAATAGGTGCACATGAACGATATCATAATGCTTTATACGCCTACGGATTCTCAATATATGTAACGGATTATAGATGCTATACTTTCTAGGGTTTGCGTGTATTTTCACCTGGTACTTTTCCATCAGATCGGTATAGAATGGCGTTTTATGGCCATCTAATAAGAGGATCTCTGTTTCTACACCGCGTTGTATATATTCAGGAACCGTATCCAGCAATAATTTTTCGGCACCTCCAAAATGAAGTGAATTAATGATGTGTAAAATTTTCATGAATCACTTTTTTGAGAGAAAGTATCTTTTACATAAAAAATAACGCCTAATGGCATACATAAAAAAGCAGCATATTGTTTCTTTAGCAATCTTATATTCTGAGCTTTATGACGAGCATCACAAAAAAAGAACCTCCAGAAATTAACATATGCTTTATACCTATTTAAAAGACCTATTTTGGTGATCGTTCCTAACTCTGCATATAGATGTATAATTCCTTTTGGGTATTTTCTTCTTAAGGATACTGATTGTGCTGAAAGTCCGTCTTCCAAGTACTCACATTCATATACGTTTTCATTAAAAAACAACATCTTATACTCTTGTCCTATTCGATTCCACACAATACTTTCAGGGATGAATTTTTCGTTTTCAAATTTTGGAAAAGGATATTTTTTTAAAACAGCTGTTTTAAAAACCTCAGCACGATCTCCTTTTATTTTATGGGTATATCTATACTCAAATATATCACAGATTACATCTTTTGATAAGGAACCTGAGCCTACAATTTGTTTATTGAAATAACATTTTAATCCTACAATTCCTGCTATTTCTGGGTCATTTTCAATGTTTTTAACTTTAACACTAATAACAGCTATCGCTTCTTCTGGTAACCTGTCATCACTATCTACAATAAAAAAGTATTTACCTTTTGCCATAGCAACACCTTTATTAATAGCGATATGCTTTCCTTGATTCTCTTGCTTATGATACACTACGTCAAAAGGAGCTTGCTTTTGCATCTCAGAAATTACTTTAGCCGTTGTATCTGTACTTCCATCATCTATGAGTATCCATTCAAAATGAAGGTTTGTTTGAGCCTTAAGGCTATTATAGAGTATAGGTAGTAATTTCCCTCTATTATAAGTGGCTGTACAAATGGTTATGAATTGACTTTTATCCATCTTCCTATTTTATAAATATGCGAGTATCCAGACAAAAAACAGGCTTACCGCTATGGATCCTGCCATAAAATAAGATTGATTTTTTAAGTTGGTTGCATATATGATTGGATATACAACTAATACGGGAATTAGAAACCATGACAAATATGCTACTCTATTGGTATATGGGAAGTATATAAAATAGAGCCATATCGTATTTGTGATGATATAAAGGTTTAACATCTTCGAGAAAAAGTCATTTTTAAAACGAAGCTTATAGATAAAATAGTACCCTAAATAAATAACAACTCCACTATAAATAATAAAGTCAATTCGAAAAGAAGATCTTGCAAAAACACCACTATCAATATCGCTAAAGTCACCTCGATCATCTACCAATCCGATAGAAGAAGTCACTAAAAAATTAATCACTGTAAGGAGCTTTCTCCCAAATAAGAAACTTATAGGAATACTTGCTAGCCATATCCCAGTTAATACTTTGGTGTTCTTATAAAACTGTGCAATGACAAGGGCTAACGTAGGGAGCACCATACTAGTATGAAAACTTATAGATAACGCTATAAGTATATACATAAACCACTTTCTATTATAAAAAGCCAAGGCAAAAAGGAAAAATGACGTTGCTAAACCATTTCGCATTCCATTAATACCAAATGGCCAAAATGACATAGAAGTAACATATAAAACCACAGCAAAGAAGGCATACTTTTTAAACCACTTTTGAAACGCATAGAATACTGGAAAAACGTACAATACTGCCGTTATTAAAAAGAACATTTGGACATTAAAGAAGTTTGCCAATAGCTTCATGTAATAATAAAAACCATAATCTTTACCTGAAACCCATAAAGGATCACTTTGAATATTTTGATAAATGGTGGTGTATTTGTAGGTATCACCAAAATATCGCCAGCTTCCAAAAGGGTTTCTTAATCCAATAAACAGCGTCACAACAATGAGCAATAACACGGTACCTATTAGTAAGTTTGCTTCTGGGAACTTTTCAAGTTCTCGATACCTTAATAATGGTAATGCTCCGATTATAGTTAATACTGTAATTACAGTAAAAAAAGCGGTCATATAGTATTGATCTGCTATCACTCTGAAAGAATTTTATATAACTGTTTACAATATACATCCCACGTACTTTTTTCAATAACACGCGCTCTTGCATTTATAGACTGCTTCAGAATGTGATCTGGAGCCTCAATAATTCTGGTAAGGATTTTTGTTAATGCTATAGTACTATCTTGTTCAAATAACCAACCACCATTTCCTTCTTCTATCGCATCAGAAATTCCTCCCGTTCTTGTCCCTATTGCTGGTATACCACAAGATTGTGCTTCCAAAAACACCAATCCAAACCCTTCCACTTGATTTGACGTTTGCTCTTCTCTTGTTGCCAGTATAAAAACATCTTTTGTGTTATAAAAATTAGGTAATGCTTCATCTGGAACAAATCCATGAAGGTATATTTGGGATTTTATAGGTGAAATAGCGATCAATGCTTTAAGGCCTTGTAGATAAGGCCCTGTACCTGCAATATGCCATTCTATTTTATCTCGTAACTCTTTAGGAAGTTTTTCCAATGTTTTTAAAATAAAATCATGGCCTTTAAATTGTAAGATTCTTGATACGGTGACAAAACGAATGATCTGATCATCAGCTTTCTTTGGCGCTACTTCTGGTATAAAAAATGTGTGATTTACGGCAAGTGGTAAGGCAACTACTGTTGATTTAGGTTGAATACCTTTCACGACCTTTTTTGTGTAATGGCTATTCGTTATTATCTTTTTTGCTTTTCCTAACATCCATTTTGAATAAATAGGAAGCCAAATATATTTTCTCATTTTAGATGCCCCTGCTAGAAACTCTGCCCCATGCCCTAATACATATATGTTTTTCATCCCTCCCAAAAAGGCTAGCAATGCTTCGGGGTGCCATATCCCACAAAGAACATCATATGATGGTTTGTTTTTAATTTTACGTATCGCACGTATAGTTGCTATTTCACATTGAATACGTTTAGGAGGCATCTTTATGATTTCTACATCTGTTGCATTATAAGGTGTTGAAACAGTAGGTGTATCTACTGTTAGGACTTTAATAGTATCATAAAAAGAAGCTAATCCAGAAGTAATCTCATGACATAGACGTGCAATACCTCCTGTAGATGGAGGATAGTCATACGTTATGATTAATAGATTTCTTTTTTTCATGATGGATACCTATTGGGTTCTTGATGGAGATTTCCTAGCTACTTCTTTTCCTTCT
>CAKZKZ010000702.1 GCA_937124495.1 uncultured Dokdonia sp.
TTAAGCACAGCAAGTGAGCGGGGTTTTTTAAAACCGTGCAAATGTAACTCATAATACTGTAATAACATAGTGAGGAAATCACTGCGTTGTTTTTGATTTAATTTGATTTCTGGTAATGCATCAAATTTTATGCCTAATAGCTCTTTTAGAATTTTTATTTGTATCCCATTTTGACAATAGATATTTATTTCTGAAGCTTCAAATGTACCTTCTATGAGATTGAAGTATTCATAATCACTATGAGTTTGATCCGGATAAAAACCGAGATACTCTGTAAGCTTGACTAAAAATAAAAGATGGAAGTTGGCAATAGCATCATGTGTATCTAACCAAATAGTAGAAGCGGTTAGATAATCAAATAGTAGGCTATTTTCTTCTTCTTCTATAATGGTACTACGCAACATATCTGAGATAAAAAACACGACAGATGTTTTAGCAATATCTGTATGCAAATTTCTGTATTGATAGGATACCTTTGCTTCTCGTATGGTTTCTAGTGTCCCTTTGTCTTTATGATTTGCTTCTATCTCAAGTTGTGTAAGAGGTTGAAACATGGCGGTTCTAAGCTTCCCCTTTTTTGACTTTAATATATTACGTAAAAGATATGATTTAAGACCGCTGCTTTTTGTAAAACATTTCACAATAAGATCTGCTTCACTATACTTGAGGGCAGAGATGACGATTGCTTGTGTTTTAATAAGCATTATCGTATAATCATCAGTTTAGCAATTTGAGTTTCTAGTGCGTCCGGACCTGTAATCAGAATAAGATATACTCCAGAGGCTACTCGATGTCTTCCAAAAGCTCTAGTATCCCAGGTAATACTTCCACCTATAGTATTTTCTTCATGAACAAGGTTTCCGGTAAGATCTGTGATTTTTACATTGGTACGTGCAGTAAGCCCTTTTATAGTCACTTCTCCATTAAAAGTAGGTCTTACGGGGTTAGGGTAGACAATTACTTCTTCCAAATCTTCTGCAGGCCCTGTATTAGATCCATCAAAAGAAACAAGCCCTTCAAGAGTAGCAAAGTATACGGTACCTGTTTCTGGATCTAACGCAATATCTTGAACGTTATTAGAAGGTAGAGGCGAATTATCTTCTGTAAAGTGCTGTAATGTCTCTTGACCACTAGGGGAGAAGAGAAAAACACCTGAGTCTATAGTAGACACCCATTTGTTATTTGCACCATCAACAACAATTTCTGTTATTGCTTGATCATTAAGTAGTTCTTGAGCAATACCATCTTGGAGGATAATAATAGCATTTGTAGTGACATTAGAATCTGTAAACATAGAAGAAGGAGAAAATAAAACACGAAGACCTCTTCGAGTACCTATCCACAAGGAACCGTTACGATCTAAAGCAAGTGCTCTTACATCATCATTAGGGAGGTTTGCGCCTGCTTCTTCTCCAGAAATTCGAGCAAAACTCCCGGTATTTGGATCGTACCCCGCAACACCAGCATTACTCGTTCCTAGATATATACTACCGTCTCCAGCAATTACGAGATCATCTATTCCTAAAGCACCGATAACATCCGGAAGATCGTTTTCAAAAGAGACTGCATTAAATTGTCCTCCTGGAGAAAGTCTACTAAGAATATTAGGTACTCTAGCATTTGCTATCCATAAATTGCCTTGCCTATCAAAAGCACTTCCATTTACCCTTACACTATTGTTATTTGCACCAATGCCCTGTAACGAGCTATTCGTTTCATTATATAAAACAGTGGGAACTTCGTCATTTACTTCTAGAAGCCCAGTTCCAAATGAACTTATATATACTTGATTTATATTTTGAGGGTTTATAGAGATAAAAGATAAATCTCTGGCTCCAAGAACACTATCATAAGGAATGTTGTTCCATACCCTTTCTGTTGTAAGATGGCTTATCCCTCTTCTTCTATTTCTTGGAGAATATGTGTCGCTGTATTCTCCATATACTACCCATAATTCATTGATAGTAGCACTTATATTAAAAGGGTCGTTACGCAAAGGACCATTGGGTAGTATTTGAGAAACTTCATTTCCATTAAGAGGAACTCTAATGACTCCAGATCCTAAGGTTGAAATAAATAGAGAACCATTTAAAATTACAGAAGCACTATAGTCTGAATCAAACTCTGGGATATTTGAAAACGAATTTATAAGAACTCCTCCTGTATTGTATATGTTTACGTTGTTTTCAGTAACCACACTTAGCTCTATCTCATTGGCTTCAAGATCTTCAATGGTTTCTGGAAGTTGTTGGAAAGGAGTAAAGTTGGTTCCTGTAGTAGATTGTAATAATTGTGACCCAGAAGCCAGGTATATGGTATTGTCAAGAGCTGCAATTCCTTGATAAGAACCTATTGCAACAGTAGACCAATTATTAAAATCTATAATATTTGAATTATTTACAATAGCTCTTCTTACGCCTCCATCAGTACTAGACGCATAGATGTATTCATCTAATATGGTTGTTTGTGTGATATTTAATTGGGAGCCGTTATCTCCAATGAAATAAGAATCGTTAAATTCTAATTGTCCTAAGTCATATAAGGAAATTCCAAAACCAGAAGAGATATATACAAATCCATTGGATTCTGAAAAGTGGTTTATTCTTTTACTATCTGGAGGAATAGAGACTCTATTAAATATATCAACAACAGTGATTACATTTTCGCTATTTCCTACAATGATATCTATAATGCCATTTTCATATCCAATAAGGAGGGTGTCAAATGCTTCACTATAATAGATAGAAGAAATAATATTTCCAGAAAGCCCGTTAATTGTTGATCTTGTTACTGTGCTTCCGTTGATAGTAGAGAAAATAAATACAGCGTTTTCTGAAGCAGCATATATGCGTCCGTTTCCTTCGTCAATATCTCCTACAGTTGCAAAAGAAAAATAGCCTGTCCACTCATCAGAAAAATCCTGTCCATAGAGTGGTAGGCAAAACAGGACTATTAAAAATATATAGAGTTGTTTCACGTGTTTTTTTGTTCTTCTTTTTAAACCGTTCAAAAATACAATTATTGTCTTAGTGTTTGAATAATACCAAATGAATATTAAAACAAACCTTATAGATAGTTTCTATAGCACTTATATTTCACAATAAAATAAAACCGTAGGTATGACTATACTTGAATTTCCTTATTCATCTAAGCACTATATAATTCAAATTATATAGACTCATTTTTAAATCCATTTGATATAAGATGTTGAGGTATTCTGTTTTTTCGCTTAAAGCGAAAAAAGATTAAAAAAAATAGGCGACATCTGTCGCCTATTTAATATCTATATGTTTTTAAGTATTAGACAACACCTTGTGCCATCATAGCTTCAGCTATTTTTACAAATCCAGCAACATTAGCACCTTTCACATAATCTACGTATCCGTCTTCTTGTGTTCCATATTCTACACAAGCAGCATGAATATCTAGCATAATTCCGTGAAGTTTTTTGTCTACTTCTTCTGCAGTCCAGTTATAACGTAAACTGTTTTGTGACATTTCAAGCCCAGATGTAGCAACCCCTCCTGCATTAGATGCTTTTCCTGGAGAGAAAAGAATTTTTGCATCTTGAAATGCTTCTATAGCTTCTGGAGTTGTAGGCATGTTTGCACCTTCTGCTACACAGATACATCCGTTTGTGATTAGTGTTTTTGCAGCTTCATGATCTAATTCGTTTTGAGTAGCGCATGGAAGTGCAACATCACAAGCAAGACCCCAAGGCTTTTGACCTTCGTGATATTCAGCAGATGGATACTTGTCTAAGTATTCTTTAATTCTTCCGCGACGTACATTTTTGATTTCCATAACGTGCGCAAGTTTTTCAGCATCAATACCGTCTTTATCGTGTATGAAGCCGCTAGAGTCAGAAAGAGTTACTACTTTTCCTCCTAGTTGCGTCGCTTTTTCGGTAGCATATTGGGCTACATTTCCAGATCCAGAAACAACAACTGTTTTTCCTTCAAAAGATTCATTTTTTGTTTTAAGCATACTTTCTGCGAAGTATACATCTCCATATCCTGTAGCTTCAGGACGTATTAATGATCCTCCGTAAGAAAGTCCTTTTCCTGTAAGAACTCCTGTAAACTCATTACGAATACGCTTGTATTGTCCAAAAAGATATCCTATCTCACGACCTCCTACACCAATATCTCCAGCAGGAACATCAGTATTAGGCCCTATATGACGAGATAATTCTGTCATAAAGCTTTGGCAAAAGCGCATCACTTCTGCATCAGATTTCCCTTTTGGGTTAAAATCTGATCCTCCTTTTCCACCTCCCATAGGAAGTGTTGTAAGACTATTTTTAAATACTTGTTCAAAACCTAAGAACTTAAGAATACTTAAGTTTACTGAAGGATGGAAACGTAATCCCCCTTTGTAAGGTCCTATCGCACTATTAAATTCTACTCTATAACCGCGATTTACTTGAATATCTCCACTGTCATCTGTCCATGCGACTCTAAACATAATAGTGCGTTCTGGCTCAACCATACGCTCTAAAAGCTTCTTGCCTTGGTATTTTGGATTTTTTTCTATAAAAGGAATAACCGTCTCTGCAACTTCTAGTACAGCTTGCATAAATTCAGGTTCATTCTGGTTGCTTTTTGCAACGTAATCGACAAAGTTTTTAATGCTGTCTGACATATCTTTTTAGTATTAGATAATTTATATATTAAAAATACGTTTTTAATAGAGTGCAAATATAACGTATCCTGAAAATTGAGTCGTTTTTTTTTCGAAATTCATAAAAATAATGCGTTTTTTTAAAGATTCAACTTATTTTTTTAAAGCCAGTGGCTTTAAAATTTCGCTGTTAACCTAGTTTTTATATATTTGTTACTGTCTCAAATTACCAATTTTCATGAAAGCCAGATACCTACTCATGGCAATTATTTCATTCTGCTTTGCTCACCAGGAGCTAAAAGCGCAACTTGGCTTTTCCCATGAAGTCGGCGTTATCACTGGTCCCGTAGCATTTCAGTCTGATTTTGGATTGCGAAATAACGTTGATACAAATCGAGGAAATATCGGTTTTGGTATCGGAATTGTCCATTATTTAAACTTTGCTTATCGAGCAGATTGTAACTGTTATTCGAGGGATACTTATTTTAATGATCACTTTAAAGTAAGAAACGAAATCGATTATCACGTCACAAATCTCAATCACTTTGGAGAAGAATCTCAAGATAATGACTTAGGAGGATTACAACTTAGAAGTCACTCTGGAGTTGCTAATGTTTTTGAGATAGGATCTCAATTAGAGTATTTCCCAATGAGTATTAGAGATTTTACTGCGGGTGCTTATCGAGTTGCTCCTTATGTGAGTCTTGGAGTTCATTTTGTGTCGTATGACCCTGAAGCTACTTCAGAATTGGGTGATATTCAAGGACAATTTATAAATCCTTTTAGTGGAGAACTTGCTCCTACGCTGTTTAATGGATTTTCACAAGGAGAAGGACAGAATAGTAGCGGTATAGATGATAGACCAGGTTCTACTTGGGCAATTACCTGGAGCGCAGGGATTAGATATAAGCTAGCGCCCCTTAGTGACTTGGTGCTAGATGCTAGATGGCATTATTATACTTCAAACTGGGTAGATGGATTGAACCCTGACCCTAGACCTGTAAACCGAGCAAATGATTGGATTTTCTGGTTAAATGTTGGATATGTCTATTATATAGAATAAAATAATATGGAGTACGCTTTCGCGAAAGCATACTTATTCACATAAAAAATGGCTTCCAATATGATTATTGGAAGCCATTTTATTTTATAAGGAATACATTTAAATTACCCTAATGCTTGTTTTATATCTGCAATAAGATCTTCTATATCTTCTATTCCAACACTTAAACGGATTAAAGAATCTTTAACACCTGTTTTTTCGCGTTCTTCTTTAGGAATGGATGCATGTGTCATAGATGCAGGATGTCCTGCAAGAGATTCAATACCACCAAGACTTTCTGCTAGCGTAAACACTTTTAGTTTTTCAACAACCTTTACAACACCATCATAAGAATCTTCTTTGGTTGTAAATGAAACCATGCCTCCAAAATCGCTCATTTGCTCTTTAGCTATATGGTGATTAGGATGATCTTCAAAACCGGGCCAATATACGTTGTCAACTTTAGGATGTGTTTTTAAGTAATGTGCAATCGCTTTTCCGTTTTCACAGTGACGTTGCATACGCACGTGCAATGTTTTTATGCCTCTTAAAGCAAGAAAACTATCTTGAGGGCCACATATAGCACCGCTTGCATTTTGAATAAAGTAGAGCCGTTTTGAGAGTTCTTCGTCTTTAACAATAAGTGCTCCCATGACAAGATCACTATGTCCTCCTATATATTTTGTAGCACTGTGCATGACAATGTCTGCTCCTAGATCTAATGGTTGTTGTAAGTAAGGTGTTGCAAAAGTGTTATCTACAGCAAGTAGGATCTGGTGTTTTTTTGCAACGGCTGCTACCGCTTTTATATCTATGATATTCATCATAGGGTTTGTGGGAGTCTCTACCCATAAGAGCTTGGTCTTTTCAGTAACGTAGTCTTCTATATGGCTAGCATTTCCCATTCCTATAAATCGAAATGTAATGCCAAAACCTTCAAATATTTTTGTAAATAAACGATAGGTTCCTCCGTAAAGATCGTTTGTTGAGAGAACTTCGTCCCCCGGTTGTAAGAGTTTTATGACTGCATCTATGGCTGCAAGACCAGAACCAAATGCAAGACCATAATTTCCGTTTTCTATACTTGCAAAAGCATTTTCTAATGCGCTTCTAGTAGGGTTGTGTGTTCTACTATACTCATATCCTCTATGACCTCCTGGTGTAGATTGTGCATAGGTAGAAGTCTGGTAGATAGGAGGCATTACAGCTCCATACGCTTTGTCTGGTTTCTGACCTCCATGTATTGTTTTAGTATTAAACTTCATAAGTATATATAAGGTGTTAAGAATGTAAAGTTGTTACATTACTTTCTTTATCATTAAAAGTATAATTAGGCACTTCTTTATATAAAGTGATTATTTACACTTAGGACGTATACAAATTTAAATAACTTAATATTAATTAATGTATTCGCTTTCGCGAAAGCATATAAACAAATATTATAGGTGACTTTAAAAATGAAAAATATTTAAGAAAAGTAGAAGAATAAACACATTTTTAGGAGATTAGTAAAGGCGACTATTTTCTAAATACCTAAATTTTTATTTAAAAGTGTTTTCTATGAAAGGACAATCTGTATTTTAATAAACCTATGTGATGAATAAAACAGGTGTAAACGTTTTTTTCTATGTTAATATTGTATTTTTTTATGAAATATGATGCTATATAGCGATTAATAAGTGTCACTCATCGAAAATACTTTAATTTTTTCTTAAAAAAGATTCAAAGTATTTATCTTTTAAGTCCGCAATTTCTTTGCGAATTCACTTTTAAAAATAAACCAAACATGAAAAAAATTACATTATTATTATGTCTTTTTGCCGTCGCGGCATTTGGGCAAAATCCTCTCACTCTCCAAGAGTATGTAGACGCAGGTTTACATAATGAGGCAAGAGCTGTTGAAAAACCAGAAGGGTATGTCGCTTCTGTTGAAGCTAGAGGTGCTAACGTTACTGTCTTTACAGATAGAACGGATTATTTAGCAAACTGTATGAATGGAGATCTTTTAACATTAGAAGATCTTGCAGACGGACCAGGTGGCTTTCTAGCTTGTAGTAGTTCTATTTCTTCTGTAGGAGATGTTTGTTATCCAGCTGGAGAGATTCAAGAAGGTATTGAATTTACAACAAGTGGAGCAGATGTAGGGAATACAATGGTTGCCGTTGTACCTGCAGATGGTTTTACAGTTGATAATGCAGTAGGATCAATTACATTTCTTGATTTTACAATTATTAACTTCACAACAGTAGATCCTGTAACAAGTGTAGGATTTGATCTATATTCTCTTACAGGAGGATCAAATGTAGATGTTAGAGTAATAGGAGAAAGTGGTCTTATAGACACAGTAACTGCTGATGTAACTACAACAGGACCAACTTTTGTAGGTCTATTAGCTGCAGAGCCTATTGTAAGTTTAGAAATAGAGGATCTTACAGGAGTAAACGTAGAGCTTGTTGCTCAAGTAGTATATGGTAACTGTGCACCTTTATCTCTTAATGATGATCCAGAGACAGCTGCAAATTTAACAGTAGGTCTTGTTTTTGATGATAACCCTGTTATTGCAGATAATACTGAAGCTACAGCAACTGTAATTGATGATCCTTCTTGTGGAAACTTTACTGAAGCTGATTTATGGTATACTGTTACAGTACCTGATACTGGATCTGTTTCTGTAGAGTCTCGAGAAGATGACGGTTCTATAACAGATACTGCGTTAAGTATTTATGAAGGAGAAGTAGGAGCTTTAGTTGAAGTTGTTTGTAATGATGATGGAGGGGTAGGTCTATTTTCACTAGCAGAAGTGGAAGGTAGAACTCCTGGAGAAGTTCTTTTTGTACGTGTATGGGAATGGAATGGAGGTTCTCTAGGAACTTTCCAAATGTCTGCATATGATACTCCACCACCAGCAAATGATGATCCAGAAGGAGCTATTCCATTAATGGTAGGTGCTGTATTTACAGATTTTCCTGTAACAGCTTCTAATGTAAGTGCTACTGATACAGCAATAGATGATCCTTCTTGTGGTAACTACGGTGGAGCCGATGTTTGGTTTACTGTTGTTCCTCCAAGTACAGGACAATTAGCTATCGAAACTGACACTGCTGGTGGTATTACGGATACTGGTATGGCTATATATAGTGGAGAGATAGGAGCATTAGTTGAAATAGGTTGTGATGATGATGGTGGAAACGGATTATTTTCTTTAGTAGACTTAATAGATCAAGACCCAGGAGCACCACTTTACGTTCGCGTATGGGAATGGGGAGGCGGAGGCTTCGGTCCTTTCCAAGTTGCTGCATATAGTGATTGTGCTGTAAATGCTGCAGAGATTGAAACTTCTACAGGTGCTACAGAAGTAAGTATTTGTGTTGGAGATGATATGCCAGATCCAATAGATGTTACTATGGTAGGAGATCCTTTAGGAACTAACAGTGGTTGGGTACCTACCGCTACGGCTATCCGAGAGACTCCAGGAATCCCAAAAGCTACGCAAGGTCAGGCCTAGTGTGTTCTGGGAGGTGAAT
>CAKZKZ010000703.1 GCA_937124495.1 uncultured Dokdonia sp.
GTAATACAAAAAATGGATACAGAAATAGAGAATCTACAATCAAGTATTAAAAGAAAACATGTTTTCAAATATAAACCAGAGTTTTCAGAATCTTTTATAACTGATATTCCAGAAAGTCAAATTATTCCATTAACTCTTGAAGTTTTTGAAAAGGTAGGATGGGTAGTTGTTTTTAAAGACAAAAAATCTGTAGAAGCAAAAAGAAAAAACAGTTTTAATAAACTAACTGAAAAAATAACAGTTACAAAAAGTAATTCTAATCGTATTAAAGTAGATAGCAAAACAATTGATACTAATTTTTGGGATGTAGGAAGGAACTCTAAAAGAACAGGGTTATTTATTGCTCTTTTTAAAAAATTAGCATTAGAATATAAAACGAGTGGAAAACTTAAAGAATTAGAATCTGAATATGAAAATCAAAACAGTTGGGTTGATTATGAAATCCCAACTGAATTACCTCAGCCAAGTGTATCCAAAAAACCAAATCTATTAGTAACTATAATAGGCGGAGTAATTATTTCGGTTGCCATCGGTTTACTTATAGGTTTCTTGACTCAAAAATTTATTTATATTATTGGAATTTATGAAGTAGGTATTGGTATCGCTTTAGGCTATTTATTTAGTAATGTTCTAAAAGCAACCAATTATATTGATTATTATAAAATTCGAATAATGATCGGAGTGATGACTCTTGTTGTTTTTATAACAAGTTTATATTTTCAATATTATTTGATAATCACAGAAAATAACATCGTAAACGCAGGGTTCTTTGAGTTTATCAAACTACGTGTAGAAGGTGGATTAATGATAAAAACACTAAATACGGGTGCTATTGGACTCATCTTAAGTTGGGTTCTTCAGATAGTATTACCTTTCTTTTTAGCACAAATAAACGTTGCAGGTAGTTTAATGAACTCTTCTATTGAAAAAATACCTAGAGAAGTACTTGAATATGTGATCTATCTATTTGATACTAACAAACCTGAAAGTGAAGTTAGAGCTGAGTTAGCATCCAAGGGTTGGAACAGAAAAGAAGATCAAGATGATGTATTTGATGCTATTGGGGCAATTAGTGAATTTCAGCAAATAAATCGTGAATAGTAACACATAAAAACTATATACATTTTAGTATTCTCTTTATAAATATAGATATTCCTCACTATTATTAAGTATATCCTCACTATAAAATAACAACAATATTATTTACAGTATATTTAATCATTATAACCTGTTATTTCACAATAACTAGATTTGGCAATTCGCTTTTTAAATGGTGTTTATCAAAAGACTAACTATCTAATCTATGACAGAAAATCAGCATAAGATCAATCAGCTTTTTAGTGCGGTAGAAAGACTATTAAAGAAACAGGAAGATATTTCTAAAGACATTACCTTATTACGTAACGAGATACAAAAGGTACAAGATGCTGATCCAAAAATTGACCCTATAAAAGAAGATCTTCCGAAAGAACAAGCTCCAGTAGAAGAAGTGATTACCGCTCCTATTTCTGACGCTATAAAAGAGGAAAAAGTCGATACTCCGCCTATTCTTGATCAAACAAAAGAAAAGGAAGAGATTATTTATATGTCTTCTCATGAAAGATATAAAAAAGAAAATCCAGCGCAAGAAACTACAACTCCCACATCTAAAATTCCTAAAACTAAAAATGAGCTAGAAAAGTTTATAGGTGAAAACCTAATCAATAAAATAGGAATTGCTATTACTGTGATCGGGGTTGCCTTAGGTGCAAAATATTCTATAGAAAATGATTTAGTAAGTCCACTTACAAGAATTATCTTAGGTTACTTATCTGGAATTGGTCTCTTAGGTTTTGGAATCAAATTAAAGAAGAAATACGAAAGCTATAGCGCTGTACTCGTTAGTGGTGCCATTGCTATTATGTATTTCATTACATTTTCTGCCTATAGTTTTTATGAACTCATCCCGCAAACCATGGCGTTTATACTCATGGTCGTTTTTACTGTATTCAGTGTAATAGCCGCCATTAATTATAACAAGCAAATTATTGCTCATATAGGCTTAGTAGGTGCGTATGCCATCCCTTTTTTATTAAGTGATGGCTCAGGAAAAGTAGCTGTGCTATTCAGTTATATGGCGATTATTAATATCGGAATTCTGATCATTTCATTCAAAAAATATTGGAAGCCTCTCTATTATTCTTCTTTTGGTTTGACATGGCTTATTTTCTTAGTTTGGTATGGAACAGAATATAAACATGATGACCATTTCACATTAGCATTTACGTTTCTAACGATATTCTTTGTCATCTTTTATCTTACATTTTTAGCGTATAAACTCATTAAAAATGAGAAATTTGAAATTGAGACGATTGTATTACTCCTCTTCAATTCCTTTGTTTTTTACGGACTAGGTTATGCCATTTTAAGTGGGCACGAAACAGGTAAAGATCTCCTAGGAATCTTCACTCTCTGTAATGCAATTATTCATTTTGTAGTGAGTGTCATCATTTATCGTAAAAAACTAGCTGATAAAAATCTATTCTACCTTGTTGTTGGCTTGGTACTCGTTTTTATCACCATTACCATCCCAGTGCAACTAGACGGTAATTGGGTGACCTTATTATGGGCTACAGAAGCTGTATTACTCTTTTGGATTGGAAGAACAAAGAATATCCCTGTATACGAAAAGCTATCTTATATTGTGATGGGAATTGCTTTCTTTAGTATGATACACGACTGGATGGACGGCTATAGCCTATCTAGTTATAGATTTTCAGAAGTACAGTTAACCCCTATATTCAATATTCATTTCTTAACCTCTTTATTTGTGGTAACTGCCTTTGGGGCCATACAATATATCAATAGTAATAAAAAGCACACACCTGCCTTTGGCGCTGAAAATCAGCTTTCTAAAGTTATTTCATTTTTGATTCCTACTGCACTTATTTTTATTAGTTATTTTGCGATTCGTTCAGAAATAGCAATCTATTGGGATCAATTATTTAATAATTCCCTCATTACTAAAGATGAAAATTTAAGTACGTCTTTTAATCACCATTCTAACTACAGTTTGAAGAATTTTAAGATCATCTGGATCATTAATTATTCCCTACTATTTTTCTCCATACTTGCTTTTCTGAACCTCAGGAAAATTAAAAATAAGATCTTAACCTATATGAGTCTTGGTTTACTCACATTAACGATTTTAAGTTTTTTAACTAGCGGTCTTTATGAGTTAAGTGAACTTCGAGAAGCGTATTTAGAACAAACACTATCAGAATACTACCACATAGGTTTCATGTATATAGGCATACGATACATTTCATTTGCTTTTGTGGCACTTGCACTTTTCTTATGTTACAAAATCACACGACAAGATTTCGTACAGAAAAAACTTCATATCCCTTTTGATATTCTACTCCACCTATCCATATTATGGGTCGCAAGTAGCGAACTCATACACTGGATGGATATGGGAGCGTCTGAACAATCTTATAAATTAGGACTCAGTATCCTTTGGGGAGTGTATGCCCTCTTATTAATTGGATTAGGAATCTGGAAAAAGAAACAATACCTGCGTATTGGTGCTTTTATATTATTCGGCATTACCCTTATCAAACTCTTTGTGTACGACATCTCTCACCTCAATACCATATCAAAAACCATCGTGTTTGTATCACTGGGGGTATTATTACTTATTATTTCATTTTTATATAACAAATACAAAAACAGTATCGCTAATGAAACAACAGACTAACATTAGTATAGGAATACTGTTACTTGTGTTTTCTTGTTCTTATGGGCAGATGCAAGAATATACTTATAAACGTGAACTCAAAGGAATCAGTGATCAGTGGCACAAAGTTGTGGTGCCGGAAACGGTGTTTGGTACGCTTTCGCGAAAGCTAACCGACATCAGACTTTATGGAATTACAAAAGACAATGATACCATCGAAGCACCGTATATACTTCAAAAAACAAAAGATAAAGTATCCACCGAAGAAATAGCTTTTCAACTACTAAATACCTCTCACAATGGCGAAGGCTACTTTTATACGTTTGAAATTCCATCAACAGCTCCTATTAACCAGATTGATCTACATTTTGGTCAACAAAATTTTGACTGGCAACTTCAACTAGAAGGAAGTCAGGATCAGAAAGAATGGTTTACCATCGCAGATGCCTACCGAATTGTATCCATAAAAAACGAACTTACTGATTTTCAATTTAGCAAACTCACCTTTCCAGATGTAAAATATCGATATTTCAAACTTCGTGTCAACTCAAAAAAGAAACCCGACTTACAAAGAGTCAGCATCTCACAGGAAAATATTATAGAAGGCACCTTAAAAGAGTATAAGATAACATCTAACCAAACGAAAGAAGACAAACAAAGTCGACAAACAGAGATAAACATTGAATTGCAACATGCTGTTCCAGTAAGTTTCCTAAAAATGAACGTGAACGCTTCCTTTGATTATTATAGACCTGTCACTATAAAATACCTCACAGATAGTATCCAAACAGAAAAAGGATGGATCTATAACTACCGCACATTGACTTCTGGCGTACTGAGTTCTGAAGGCATAAACGAATTCAAAGCCACAGGTACCACCGCAAAAAAACTCAAAATACTCATTCATAATCAAGACAATCAATCCTTAGGCATTAATGACATTCAAGTAAAAGGATATACTCACGAACTCATTGCTCGTTTTACAGAACCAGCTACGTATTTTTTAACCTACGGGAATAAAAATGCGAAACGCCCTACCTATGATATTCAGAAGTTTACAGAAAATATTCCTACAGCCCTAACCACCCTAGAAATAGGCAATCAAACCATCATCCAGAAAGACGACGCAACTACTAGGTCTCCATTATTTGAAAATAAAATCTGGCTTTGGGGCATTATGGGACTACTTATCTTAGTGCTTGGAGGATTTTCTTTAAAAATGATCAAACAGAAACAATAAGATGAAACAAACTGAAAAAATACTAGGGATTTTTGCGTTCCTTTCTATCCTATTGGAATTGCTCTATGACTATCCATATGTTCCAGAGTTAATTATACTTTCTTGCTTTTTCTTATCTCTACTCTATTTCTTTTTTAGTTTTCTTTTACTTAATGATATACGCCTAAGAAATGTATTCAAAAAAGAATCTTATAAAAAAATTAGTACTATACGAATCATTGGAACTATAGCTGCTGGGGTTGTATTTTTTATCATTCTAACTGGTATATTATTTAAATTTTTTAATTGGCCAGGAGGCAATTATAATTTATATATCGGATTAATGCTTCTCTTAGGTATTTCTATCATCCCTATTATTAAATTTCTTTTAACCAAAGCTCCATTTTATCGCAATCTACTAATACGCTTCTTTGTCATAGGAGCAATAGGAATTATATTCTTTTCTCTTTCGCCCGAACTGCTCATTGAAATGAAATATCGAAATTACCCTGATTATATCGAAATAGAAAAAGCATTATTAAAAGATCCTTATAATGAAACACTTATTAAAAAAGCGCAAGAAGAAAGGATTAAAATGAACTCAAAATAGTGATTTTAAAAGACTGTATATTCTATGTATATCTCTATCAATAACATCCAGGTTGATAAGACTAAAATCCTATCGCTCATACAAAATCAAAAAAAAATAGCTGCTATAAAACTGATAAGAGAGCAACTACAAATAGGCTTAAGAGAATCTAAAGACATTGTAGATAACCTAGACCAAGACCCTACGTATTACGATGGGAAAAATCATACAATTGATATGATACCCCCAGAACTATTCAATGATTCAAATACCATAAAGACTTCTCGAATAACAAAAAGGGATCAACAACAAAGAACCCCAATTATTGAAAGAACAAAAACTAATACCAAAACCTATATTATTATATTTTTAATAATTTGCCTCATAATACTAGGGTATTTGTATAGTACTTGAATTCAATGGGTAAATATGAAAGCTAAACTACATTTTACATATATTCATAAGGAATACAAATTACTTAAAGAGGTTATCTATACGTAGATAATCTCTTTTTCATTCGTAAAACACTTAAAATGATTACATTAAACACAAATGATAAGTATTTTTTTTGTAAGTTTTTTCTGTAATTAGCATATACATATCCCGTAACAAATGTAATCCGTTTCCTACTAAAATTTAAATCTTAAAAAACGCTTACAGCAAGTATACTCTTTATTTCAAGCATATTTATATTTCAAAAATCAGTTCCTTTTTTTATCTCAAAAAAAAAGAACTCAGAACACAAAATCAAACAAATATACTAACAATCAAATACTTACGTATATTTTTATTACATTTAATAATTACGTTTTAAAATTATTAATCATTGATTTTAAGACGATATCCATCAAATAGTCTCAAAGTATATACAACCATCGAGTTACATAATATAAAAAAGAAATGAATACTCTTTAAAGTTAAGATTTGCAAATCGATATGGGTCGGAATTAACGCTGAAACAGCGACCAAATTTAGTATTCATCATATTCTGAAAGTAGGCAACCAATAAAATAATTATGAAAACATTGCGTAAAAAACTAAAGTTTCTCTCATTATTTATGAGTTTCTGTATTTTATTTGCAAGCTGTAGTCAATACGATGACAGTACTGCTGTTGATGATAATTCAGTAGATTTTACAGGGCAAGACATATTTAAGTCTGTTTTCTTTGCAGATGGAGATTTTGCATCTAAAATTAACAGTTATGATGATAATGTAAAGAGCATGTCTCTTTTGTCAGATGAACAAAGATTAGAATTCAGTAAGGGAATGAACGAAATGATCGCATCTATTGAATCAAATGATCCGATTTTCTTCGAAAATTTCAAGAATGATATTACTTCAAAAAATCATCTTCAAATTCAAAATGCTATTGTAGAAGGTGGTAAGAAATTATATTCTGAACTACAGGGATTATATCCTAACTTAGATCAAGTTATTGAAAAAGTAGGTGAAGATTTTGAATCAGGTAAAATAACTACTGATAATGTAATTGACACAAAAAAGCTAGAAGAAAACTCTGGTGAATACATGGGTCTTTTAAAGAATAATATGATTACACAAGACTCTGATGAGGCTCGTGCATGTTCATTTGTTCTTGTTTGTGCTGCTTACTTCGTTCTAGCTGTTCACAATCAAGTAGCTGTTACTTTTAATGTAGCAGTTGCGATAACAGTTGCGGCCGCTGTTGCCGTTAAAGTGACTGTAGCATTAGATGAAGAAGAAGAAGTTGCTATAGAGAATAGCTTAGCATTTGAAATTTTAGTAGATGAAATTGCATCTATCAAATACTAAACAATGAAGAATTATAAATATTCTTTATTTTTTTTGATTGGGTTATCTTGTATAGGAGGAATTCTATTTACCGTATTCTTCTCTTCTATACAATTTAACCCCATTCAAAGTAAATACAATAAAAAGAAACTCGTCGTTTCTTTAACTCCTCAAGGTTGGGCTTTTTTCACACGTAATCCGAGAGAAGCACAAACATTGATCTATGAAGTTAAAGATGATAAATTAGTCTTATTAAAACACAAACATTCGAGCATCTATAACTGGATTGGTTTAGATAGACGCGCTTCTGTACTTGTATCTGAGATGTCAATTATCAGAAGTAAAGTTCCTGATAGTATGTTTATGACCACAAAATGGAACTATCAAACAAACAAAACAGGAGATTTCCCCTCAGAAAGTATAGCGATTAAAAATGAGATTCATAACCCCACGCTATGTGGTGATTATGTTTTAGTTTTTCAACAACCTATTGCTTGGGCATATAGTAAATCTATGGATAATATTGATATGCCAGCAAAATCTGTTAGAATAAAAATTGAATGTAATGATTAAAAACTTTTTTTTACAATTAGAAGCATACAGTAAAAATCTAGTAGAAAATTATTCTCCTCATACAAACGTTGTAGGCCTTGGACGCTCTCTCTTAGCACTAGGTTCCTTATTAACACTAGCTATTAATCCTGCACATTACTTCTTTAATAAATCTATAGAAGGTGTCTATTTTAATCCATTGTTAGATCTAGAAACCTATCCTTTCAATAATTTTAATTTCTTCTTACTTTTTGGTGTTGAAAACGCTTGGATCATGAAATGGCTAGCAGTCATCATTCTTATCGTTGTGATCTCTGGTTATTTTATAAAAATATCTTCCATTTTACATTGGTGGATTGCCATTAGTTTTATGCTCTCATCATCTTTATTAGATGGAGGCGATCAAATAGCCTCTATTTTATCATTTTTACTCATCCCAATATGCTTAACTGACTCTCGAAAAAATCATTGGCAAAAAATAAAAAATAATAACTCACCAAAAAATTTAATCGCTATTCTATTTGTTTGGATCATTCGAATACAAGTAGCGGTCATCTATTTTCATGCTTCTACAGGTAAGTTTAATACCATTGAGTGGGAAAACGGTACCGCATTATATTACTGGTTAAACCATTCTGTATTTGGTATTACAGATTTTTATAGACCGTTATTAGACCCTATGCTTAGTAATACATTTTTGCAACCTCTTTTAACCTATGGTGTTATTATTTTAGAAATATGTCTATTCTTAGCGTTAACGGCCTCTGTTAAATACAGAAAAAGGATATTACCATTAGCCATATTCTTCCACTTTTTTATCATCCTATTTCATGGAATATTTTCTTTTTTCTTCTCTATTGTAGCTGGAGCCATTCTTTACTTATATCCAACATATCAAAATATAGACTTTAAACGTTGGAAAAGGAAAGCAAAATAATCTAACTACACACTAATCATTTCAAATACAGTGATTTATAAGTTATTTTCGTAATGATTAACTAATACATTTATATGTGATATCTTTATAAACAATGACTTTGTCTTGTTTATTTTTTGAACTTCCTAAAGACCATCGTACTTTTAAAAAAAATTAGTCTACATATGGATATTGTTTTAGATTTTTTAGGAAATATTGCCTGGTGGGGTTGGATATTGATTGCTCTAGCCGTTATTGCTATTAGGGACATATTTGTTCAACGTAGTCATACCGTAAGTCATAACTTCCCAGTAATAGGACATATACGTTATATGTTAGAAAGTATTGGGCCAGAAATGCGTCAGTATTTTGTAGCAAACAATAGAGAAGAACTTCCTTTTAATCGTATTGAACGTGG
>CAKZKZ010000704.1 GCA_937124495.1 uncultured Dokdonia sp.
ATCAGTGAGTAATGTGAATATGATCGCTACCCATTTTCCTTTATCTATTTCAGCCTCATTCTTTACAGCCATAAACCGAACATAAATTTGTGGCGACCCTAGAAAACCTAGGCCTATCATGGCAAATCCTAAGATGGTAAATATCGCGAGCATTGGATCTGAGGTGTCACCCCAAATACTAGTTAGATTTGGATCCATCTGAGTAAGCCCTTCTACGATGCTTCCTTTATCATCTATAGATAACCAAGCAATGAAAGGCAAACATACGAGTCCAAAAAACATCAAGACACCTTGAAAGAAATCTGACCAAACTGCAGCTAGAAACCCTCCTACATATACATATGCCATGACAATGATAAAGCCTACAATGGCACCTGTGAAGTAGTTAATTCCTAATAAAGATTCAAATGCTTTTCCTGTAACGTCTATTTGCGAACTTACATAGATCACTACAAATAAAGAAAGTGCCGTAGCCGCTACTTTACGTATGGTTTTGCTTCCAGTATTAAAATGACTTTCTAAATAATCTGGTACGGTAATCGAGTCATATTTGTCTGTAGCTCTTTTAAAACGTTTGGCCATAAAAAACCAAGAAATACCTACGCCTAAAACTTCTCCAAGAACCACCCAATATGCAGAATACCCAGCAATAGCCCCCATTCCAGTAAGCCCTAAAAGGAGCCAGCCCGATTCTCCAGTAGCTCTAGCAGAGAAAGCTACAGCCCAATATCCTAGCTTTTTTCCTCCTACATAAAAATCGCTCACGCCTTTTACTCTTCTAGAGGCAACAACACCTATAATCACAAGAATTGCAAAATATAATCCGAGAACAATCAGTTTTGTAAGCATAGAATGTGTTTTGAATCTGTAATGTACGGCTTTTTAGATAAGTCAAATGAGACTTATGTGTGCTTTCGCGAAAGCGTACATAGAAAATATACAGTATAGTAAATGCTCTCGTATACTCACAATTAAAAAGGCCTTTGTTTCAAAACAAAGACCTTTTTAAATATTATATAGTAAGTATGATAACAACCAATTATCGACCCGAAGGAGGCTAAAAAAGTGGCCGGTCGTGCTACGACTACATCATTCCTGGCATCCCGCCACCGCCCATAGGAGGCATAGCTGGAGCAGCATCTTCTTTTATATCTGTAAGAGCACACTCTGTAGTAAGGATCATACCTGATACAGATGCTGCATTTTCTAAAGCAACACGAGTTACTTTTTTAGGATCAATAATCCCTGCTTTGATCATATTTGTGTATTCTCCATTTTTTGCATTATAACCAAAGTCTTTTTTGCCTTCCATTACTTTTGAAATCACAACAGAACCTTCGCCACCTGCATTTGAAACAATGGTACGTAATGGCTCTTCTATAGCACGGTTTACAATTTGTACACCAGTTGCTTCATCTGCATTCTCCGTTTTTATTTTCTCTAGAACTGATTTTGCACGTACAAGTGCAACACCTCCACCAGCAACAATACCTTCTTCTACAGCGGCACGAGTTGCATGAAGTGCATCATCTACACGGTCTTTTTTCTCTTTCATCTCTACTTCTGAAGCAGCACCTACATATAGTACAGCAACTCCTCCTGCAAGTTTTGCAAGACGTTCTTGTAATTTTTCTTTATCATAATCACTTGTCGTAGTCTCTATTTGAGATTTAATTTCTCCGACACGTGCTTTGATCATTTTCTTATCTCCAGCACCGTTTACTACAGTGGTGTTGTCTTTGTCTATAGTTACAGTTTCTGCTGTACCTAACATATCGATCGTTGCATTTTCTAAAGTAAATCCACGTTCTTCAGAAATAACGGTTCCACCTGTTAAGATAGCAATATCTTCTAGCATTGCTTTACGAC
>CAKZKZ010000705.1 GCA_937124495.1 uncultured Dokdonia sp.
AGCAATGAACAGAATTAGTGTTTTTTTTTCAAGCAGAAGACGGCATACAAGAATAGACGGAGTGCCCGGCAATCAGACACGCAGCCTTCCGAACGTGACATTCCCCGCTTTAGCTATATCAACAAAAAAATGGATAACTGATGACCTCATGGACTATATTCTCTGGGATGAATATATATACACCAATAAAGAATCTGTTTTCCAAAAATATTATAAAGACAACCTTTTCTGTGATGGGGAAGGAAAGATTTATAAAGCTATAAGGAAAAATGAAGTGACTGAAAACTGGCGGAATTGGTTACGATTCATTCCAAATGTATGGAAAACTACAATTATATTTCAGGATATGAATGAAGAAATGAGTGTAGAACAATTACGTAATTATATACTCGAAAGAATTTCTGATTTAAAACAAGATACATCTACTCGGGAATGGAAAATAAATGTCCAGAAAGCAACAACACATGCTGAATTAATACAGGGATAGATAACATGGTTAACATCATGTATAAAACATAACTATCAAAATTTTCTACAAAACGCATATTTATTTTAAGTATCTTATCTTACGTATTTCTTGATGGTAAAGAGACACAAAAAAAGGGAAAATTATAGGTATGGCTAAACAAAAGACTACAACAAAATATGTCGCATTTCTAAGAGGAATTAATGTAGGCGGTCATCACAAACTTCCTATGGCTGATCTCAAAACAACATTAAAGGAAGTAGGATATACAGATATCATCACGATATTGAATTCTGGAAACGTGATTTTTGATGCTCCTGTTCAGGATGTAAAGGATATAGAGAAAAATATGGAAGCTACACTAGAACGTACATTTGGTTTTCCCGTGCCTACTTGTGTAAGAGAGGCTTCTTACATCGTACGTTTTCACGAAAGTGATCCCTTTAAAAATAATACGTTGACTAAAGAGAAACGCTTCTATATCTCATTTTTAAAAGAGTTGATAGCTTCTGATATTACCATCCCATATAGTAGTCTTGATAACTCCTATAAAATTATAGAAGAAAGAGAGAAGGCTATTCTGAGTATATTAGATGTATCTATTTCTCAAACTACAAAAGCTATGAGTGTATTAGAAAAAACATACGGTAAAAATATCACCACTAGAAACTGGAAGACAATAGAGCGCATCATAAAGAAGTTATAACGTATTCATGTACACCCAAATGAAAACATATCTTACCATATTTTTATTATGTGTATCTACTAGTATGTATGCAGAACATGATGTCAACGTATATTATGAAAAAACCGATACTGGGTATCTCATATATGCCGACAATCATGAGTATTGCCCTGTAAGTGTCAAGTTAGAATTTACGCTTACAAATCTTACGATACCTGAAGAGAATAGTAGTACTTATGTGATAAAGGCGCGTCAAAAGAAACAACTCATCACACAGCTTAGCATTGCTCAAAAAAGCAAAGGATATAAGTTTTCTTATAAGTCTTGGGTGAATTATGGAGATGCAACAAAAGATCGCTATGATAGTGACTATGTATATGATTTACCTTTCGCGAAAGCGCAATCCTATAGCGTAGATCAAGGTTATAATGGCGCCTTCTCTCATTATTCTAAAAATGCTTTAGATTTTGATATGCCTATAGGCGCTGAAGTGCATGCCATACGCGATGGAATCGTTACTAAAGTTGTGGAACAACATAATCAAAATTGTGGGACCAAAGAATGTAAGCAATATAATAATCTCATTATCATCTATCATTCAGATGGTACTTTTGCAGAGTACACACATATCAAACAAAATGGTGCAGATGTAGCTGTAGGTGATACAATAACACAAGGGCAATTAATAGGCTATAGCGGTAATACAGGTTGGAGTACAGGTCCTCATTTACATCTAGAAGTCTTTTTACAAAAGCTACATAAACGAGAAACTTTACAAACAAAGTTTAGCGTAAATAATGGCAAAGAAGTCGTCTTTTTAGAAGAAAAAAAGAGTTACATAAAATGATTTCTTATACACTTTGAAATACAGAACGCAACCTTTTCAAGAATGCAACATCTAATAATAAAGGGAATATGAGAACTACCTATAAAAAATTATTCAGTTTGTTATTATACTTCACTTACTACATAATGCAGATTAAATGACTTCAGACTCATTCTACAAGCGTAAGATTCACTACTCATTATTAACTTATTTCTAGCTCTATTTTAAATACTTGTTATCGCCCTTGTTAACATTCATTCATCAAATAAACTACACATGAAAAAGATTTTAAATTATTCGCTTATCCTATTTTTTGTATTCATGGGAACCACTTCTTTTGCTCAAGAAAAGGTACTTCAGTTAGAGCATCAAAAAAGGGATGTGACGCGCACTATCAAAGAAAATAAAAGGGTACGTGTCAAAACAAAAGATGGTCAGAAATATAAAGGACGACTTGTCATTGTAGATGCCAATACCATTTCCCTAGAGGGCACTCCTATTTCTCTTGATGATATAGAAAAAATAAAGAGAGATCCACTACTTATAACTGTTATAGCAACAACTGGGTTTATATATCTTGGCTCTGTTATTGTAGGAATCGGTGGCATTGTTGCCATTTTTGTAGATAGTACATCTTCAATTCCGATTTTTGCTATAGGGGGAGGCCTTATTACTCTTGGAGCTCTAAATCCAAGTTATATTCCTGCTAAAAAAATGGCAAATGGCTGGAGTTTATCGGTTCAAGAGATTCCGACGAATTAAGTATACAAACACTGATATATGATAACAGTATATAAAAACCTTTACTTCATTGTAAAGGTTTTTTATTAGATGCCATATTCGCTTTCGCGAAAGCGAATATGGCATCTAATATGTTTTATATTTTACTAAAAAATTAAGAAGTAAAAAACCCAACTATTACTAGTTGGGTTTTAATATATTTTAAAATGAAGTGGTTTTTATTTCCCTCCTTCTAATGTCTCAATTTTAGCTTTCATAGCATCTGCTTTAGAAGTTTCTCCTAATTGCTGATAAATACCATATAGTGTACGAGATAGCTCTAGTGAACGTGCAATTCCTTTTGCATCATCAGAACGATTTTCTAATGCTTTTTCTAGATAAGGAGCAGCATCTTTATATATCCCCTGACGCTTTTCTTTAAGCTCATCATATTTTTTATAATCAGCATTTGATGTTCCAAGACCATTCATCTCATCAACTATAGCCTTCTCTCCTCCTAAAATAAGTGCTCCAATATTATTGTATGCAGCTGCATATTTTGGATTTAATGAGATTGCTTTTTCATAATATTCAATGGCTCCTGCACTATTACCAAGTTTATCTTCACCTACTCCTAAGTTGTAATATAATTCAGGGTTATTAGGGTCTTTTTTGATGACTTCTTGCATTGTTTCTTTATACTTATCTAATTGATTCATCTCTAAGTATATATTTGCTTCAGAACGTATAAGCATAAGGTCATCTGGATTTTCAGAGCGAGCTGAAGTCATTGCTTCTAAGGCTTTTTCATTTTTTCCTTGAGACATGTAGATTAATGCAATATTCTTTGCAATCTCTCCGCGTTTAGATTCACTCTTTTCTTCTCTAGGGTTAATGTGTGTTTTAGCTAATACTTTAAGATCTCTTTCCTGTTTAGAAGGCATTCTTTGTTCTTCATTAGTTGCTACATTTGTTGCATAGAATAAAGTTTCTATTCCAGAAAACTTAAGCTCAGTCAGTTTGTTATAATGCTCTATAGCAGTATCATAATCTTTACCATTTACAGAGTTTGATGCTGCGAAATATAGATATAAAGTATCTGTTTTACTATAATTATAAGCTTCGGCAAGTTTTGTAGAAGCACTTGTATACTTTTGCGTGTTTTGATCTTCTATAGCAGAGTTGATCATAGCGACAACTACATTAGAAATACCCGCTTCTGCTTCTGCATTATACTTAGTATCTTTAAGTTCATTATAAGCCGCTGCTGCTACTTTTAAATCATCAGCATTCTTATTATCAACACCTAGAAAAGCTTGTGCTTTTGCAAGTAGAAAGTTATCTTTTGTTTTATCATCCATAGATCCTATAAGAGCTTCTGCAGCTCCAACAAGATTTTTTGCTTCACCATAGCTTCCGCCTTTAATTGCTTTCTGGATGGCTTTTACTTCTTTTTTTTGAGCAAATGCTGAGATACCAAAAGCAAGCGCTATTACAAATAAAAATTTAGTATTCACGATCTATTGTTTATTATTAAGGGGTTATAAAATTAATTAAAATATATTCAACCCCCGTTATTTCATTATTTATTCTTCTTCTTCAGAAGAATTCGTGTTTGGAGTTGAATCTGTTTGTTCTTCGGTTACTGCTGTAGTACCGTCGCCTTCTGCTACTTCAAGATTATCTTCATCTATTATTTCGTCTTCTTCATGTTTTACTTTGGCAACAGCTGCAATAGAATCGTTTCCTTTTAAGTTAATGAGTCGAACTCCTTGTGTCGCTCTACCCATTACTCGTAAATCTGCAACTGCCATACGAATCGCAATTCCTGATTTATTAATAATCATAAGATCATCTTCATCTGTTACATTTTTAATAGCTACTAACTCTCCAGTCTTCTCAGTGACAGAAATAGTTTTTACACCTTTTCCTCCACGATTGGTAATTCGATAATCTTCTAGACTACTACGTTTACCATATCCTTTATCTGAAACTACTAGAATATTACTTTCTATATCATTAACAGAAACCATTCCTACTACTTCATCATTCTCATTTGCAAGAGTTATGCCACGAACACCAGAAGCACCTCTACCCATAGGCCTAGTCTTGCTTTCTTCAAATCGAATTGCCTTACCAGACTTCACTGCAAGCATCACTTGACTCTCTCCATTAGTTAATTTTGCAGATAATAACTCATCACCTTCCTTAATTGTAATAGCGTTAATACCATTGGTTCTAGGACGAGAATATTGCTCAAGTGCTGTTTTCTTCACTTGTCCTTTCTTAGTAGCCATGATAATGTAATTGCTATTTACGTACTCTTCATCTTTAAGATCATTTGTAGTAACAAAAGCTTTTACTTTATCATCCTGCTCTATATTAATTAGGTTTTGGATTGCTCTTCCTTTTGAAGTCTTACTTCCTTCTGGAATTTCAAACACGCGCATCCAGAAACATTTTCCTTTCTGCGTAAAGAAGAACAGATATTGATGATTCGTGCCTACAAAAAGATGTTCTAGGAAATCTTCATTACGAGTTGTAGATGCTTTTTGTCCTACGCCTCCTCTATTTTGAGTTTTATATTCAGTAAGTGAAGTACGTTTTATGTATCCTGCATGAGAAATAGTAATTACCACTTTTTCATCAGGAATAAGATCTGTAATACTTACATCACCACCAGCATATTCGATAACAGAACGACGCTCATCACCATATTTATTTTGAACTTCTAAAAGTTCTTCGTTAATAATAGTCATACGACGCTCTTTACTAGCTAAGATGTCTTTTAAATCATCTATAGTCTTCATGATATCATCATACTCTGCACGTAACTTGTCTTGTTCCAGACCAGTTAACTGACGAAGTCTCATCTCAACAATAGCTTTTGCTTGTATTTCTGAAAGCTTAAAACGTTCTATAAGATTTGCTTTTGCTTCATCTGCATTAGAACTTGCTCTTATAATGGCAATAACTTCGTCTATATTATCAGAAGCAATAATTAATCCTTCAAGGATATGTGCTCTCTCTTCTGCTTTTTTAAGTAGATATTTTGTTCTACGCACCACTACTACATGACGATGCTCCACAAAATGAAGAATCATGTCTTTTAGGTTGAGCATTTCTGGTCTACCATTTACAAGTGCAATATTATTGACACTAAAAGAAGACTGTAATGCTGTATACTTATATAAAGTATTTAAAACAATATTAGGAATCCCTTCCCTTTTTAGTACGTATACAATACGCATCCCATTTCTATCGGACTCATCACGTATAGCAGAAATACCATCAATCTTCTTATCGTTGATCATATCTGCTGTTTTCTTGATCATATCAGCTTTATTCACTTGATATGGAATCTCAGTAACGATAATACACTCGCGTCCTTTTACTTCTTCTATAGTAGCTTTAGCACGCATTACTACACGCCCACGACCAGTCTTAAATGCCTCACGTACGCCATCATAACCATAGATAGTTCCTCCTGTAGGAAAATCTGGTGCTTTGACATGCTGCATAAGCTCATCAATCTCTATATCATTATTATCGATATAAGCAACGATACCATTTACAACCTCCGTAAGGTTATGAGGTGGCATATTTGTAGCCATACCTACAGCAATACCAGAAGCTCCATTAATAAGTAAGCCCGGTACTCTCGTAGGTAACACCTTTGGTTCTTCTAGTGTATCATCAAAATTTAATTGATGATCTACAGTATCTTTATCAATATCTGCGAGCATATCTTCAGATATCTTACGCATACGTGCTTCTGTATAACGCATTGCAGCTGGACTATCCCCATCTACAGATCCAAAGTTTCCTTGTCCATCAACTAGCATGTATCGCAAACTCCACTCTTGAGCCATACGAACCATGGCATCATATACAGAGATATCACCATGCGGGTGATACTTTCCTAATACTTCTCCTACGATTCTTGCTGACTTCTTATGAGCACCAGTTGCACGAATACCTAACTCATGCATTCCGTATAATACTCTACGGTGCACAGGTTTAAGACCGTCTCTTACATCAGGTAAAGCACGTGACACAATGACCGACATCGAATAATCGATGTACGCTGATTTCATTTCGTCCTCAATATTAATTGAGATCAGTTTTTCTCCTCCTGCCATATATAGATTAGTTAAATTTTTATGTCAATTTTAGTAGCTAGCAATATACCGATTTTAAAAGGTTTTATAGACTATATGCTTTCGCGAAAGCGTACTATTTATTAACAATATTTAACAACGTATTTTTAATAACTCCCAGACAATATACTTGGCAGACTGTCAGTTATTTTGTCTATTAGCTACTAACTACAGTATGCGGAATGATTTTTGAAGAAGAATGCTTAAATTTACAATGAACGTAAGGAGATAGAAATTATGGATGATAATTTTTCACCTAGAGTAAAAGACGTAATTGCCTACAGTAAAGAAGAAGCTTTACGGTTAGGTCACGACTTTATAGGAACAGAACATTTACTACTTGGACTACTTAGAGATGGTAGTGGTAAGGCTATTAATATATTAAGTGCTTTACATATAGATTTAGAACATTTACGACGTAAAGTAGAAATCCTAAGTCCTGCAAATCCTAATAGTAGTTTACAAGGAAATGATAAAAAGAATTTACACTTAACAAGACAAGCTGAACGTGCGCTGAAAACTACTTTTTTAGAAGCAAAATTATTTCAAAGTTCGTCTATAAATACAGCACATCTATTACTGTGTATACTTCGCAATGAAAACGACCCTACCACAAAGTTATTAAACAGACTTAAGGTAGATTATGATAATGTAAAAGACCAATTTAAGCTTATGATGGCAAACGAAGAGGAAGATTATATAGAACCTATAAAATCTGAATCATTTAGCGATGACCAAGACTCAGGAAACGAAGGAGAAAAAGAAAATCCATTTGGAAATACAGCTTCATCAAAAGGAAGTAAGAAAAGTAAAACCCCAGTTCTAGATAACTTTGGGCGAGATCTTACAGTGATGGCTGAAGAAGGAAAATTGGATCCTGTAGTTGGTAGAACAAAAGAAATAGAACGTGTGTCTCAAATTTTGAGTAGACGTAAAAAAAATAATCCACTACTTATTGGAGAACCTGGTGTAGGTAAATCTGCTATTGCAGAAGGACTTGCCCTACGTATTGTACAACGTAAAGTCTCACGTATTCTTTTTGATAAAAGAGTCGTCACTCTTGACCTTGCTAGTTTAGTCGCTGGTACAAAATACAGAGGACAATTTGAAGAACGTATGAAAGCAGTGATGAATGAGTTAGAAAAGAATGATGATATTATTCTTTTTATAGATGAGATTCACACGATTGTAGGTGCTGGTGGTGCTACTGGGTCACTAGATGCTTCTAATATGTTTAAACCTGCACTCGCTCGAGGCGAAATACAATGTGTAGGAGCAACAACGCTAGATGAGTTTAGACAGCATATAGAGAAAGATGGTGCACTAGAACGTCGTTTTCAAAAAGTAATTGTTGAACCTACAACAGTAGAGGAAACTATAGAAATTCTTCAAAATATTAAAGACAAATATGAAGAGCATCATAATGTAACCTATACTGATGATGCTATCGAAGCCTGTGTAAAACTTACCAATCGATATATGACGGATCGATTCTTACCAGACAAAGCTATTGATGCTTTAGATGAAGCTGGTTCTCGTGTTCATATTACAAATATTGATGTCCCTAAAAAGATTTTAGAATTAGAAAGTAAACTTGAAGAAGTTCGTGAACTTAAAACCACAGTCGTTAAGAAGCAGAAATATGAAGAAGCTGCAAAACTACGTGATGATGAGAAGAACTTGGAAAAAGAACTTTCTATAGCACAAGAACGCTGGGAAGAAGAATCAAAACTTCATAAAGAAGTCGTATCTGAAGAAAACGTTGCTGATGTTGTAAGTATGATGACAGGAATTCCTGTAAATCGTATTGCTCAGACAGAAAGTAATAAACTTGCTGATTTACCTGCTACGATAAAGAATAATGTCATAGGTCAAGATGAAGCTGTTGCTAAAGTTGCCAAAGCCATACAACGTAATCGTGCTGGACTAAAAGACCCTAATAAGCCTATTGGTTCTTTTATCTTCTTAGGACAGACAGGAGTCGGAAAAACACAACTTGCCAAAGTACTTGCGAATGAGTTATTTGATAATCAAGATGCTCTCATACGTATCAATATGAGTGAGTATATGGAGCAATTTGCTATCTCTAGATTAGTAGGAGCACCTCCAGGATACGTAGGATATGAAGAAGGAGGGCAACTTACAGAAAAAGTACGTAGAAAACCGTATGCAGTTATATTACTAGATGAGATTGAAAAAGCACATCCAGATGTATTTAATATGCTCCTTCAAGTACTGGACGACGGCTTTTTAACTGATTCTTTAGGACGTAAGATTGATTTTAGAAATACCATTATCATTATGACATCAAATATTGGTGCTCGTAAATTAAAAGATTTTGGTCAAGGTGTTGGATTTGGAACATCTGCTCGTAAAAATCAAATGGATGAAAATGCAAAAAGTGTGATTCAAAATGCACTTAAGAAGGCATTTGCCCCTGAATTCTTAAACCGTATAGATGATGTTGTTGTCTTTAATGCATTAGAAAGAGAACATATTCATAAAATAATAGATATAGAACTTGCAAAGCTATTTGTTCGTATTAAAGGACTTGGATATGACCTTACCCTAACAGAAGCTGCAAAAGATTATATAAGCGATAAAGGTTTTGATAAAGATTATGGAGCTAGACCACTAAAGCGTGCTATTCAAAAATACATTGAAGATGCGCTCGCTGAAGAAATTATTACAGCGAAGCTTACGGAAGGTGACTCCATTTTAATGGACTTAGATAAAAAAAGTGAAGAACTTACGATTACTATAGAAAAACCAACACCTACAGAATCTGAGTAGCCCCATGAAGTTATCAAAATCACAAAAAATAGGAATAGGCATAATCACTTTTATGCCTATTCTTTGTTTGATTGGCTATATCATTTCATTTGTCTTCATCTTTGTAGGAACGCTTAATGATATATCTACAAATAGTAGTATGGCAACAAATCAAGAGATGCCCGCTAACTTTATGGCTGGTTTTGGTATGGCTATGATATTTTTGATTTTAGCACTCATATTTGGGCTTGCATCCTTAATTATACATATCATACACATTAC